>NZ_MCWZ01000071.1:894-3896 GCF_002877365.1 Vibrio sp. 10N.261.55.A7 | reverse complement strand
TCGACATTAATGTTGAAGCAGAAGATCCAGATGGCACCGTTTCGCAAGTCGAAGTTTTTGTTAATGACTCAAGCTTGGCAATTATCTCTCAACCGCCTTATACCGCTCAGTGGTCTGCGAGCATTGTCGGTAATAATTCAATAAGAGTTCAAGCCACCGATAACGACAATAATGTCAGCGAAGCCTATGCTTCCGTGCTGGTCAGTGATCAAGATTTAGTGGTCACTTTAACGGAACCAAGTGCAGGCAAAACCATTGGGCTAGGGAAATCTACGCAACTTGCCGCAGATGCCACATCGTTAACCGGCTCAGTAAGCAAAGTTGACTTCCTAGTAAACGGCTCTGTCGTGGGTACAGATACAAGTTCGCCTTATCACTATAACTGGATACCAACGGCTCTTGGAAGCTTCACGGTTTCTGCTCAAGCGTTTGATGCCAGTGGTGCAAGCGCTCTTTCCGATGCCGCTGCCGTTAAGGTTGTAGAGCAGACCGCGAAAAAACACAAACTCGTCGGTTATTGGCACAATTTTGTTAATGGTGCAGGGTGTCCGATGCGTTTAGCGGATATGTCTAACGCTTGGGATATCATTGATATTGCGTTTGCAGAAAATGACCGAAACAGCAATGGTACGGTTCATTTCAACCTCTATTCTGGCGATATACACAGCAACTGTGCGGCGCTCGACCCTGCTCAATTCAAACAAGATATGGCGAACCTACAGGCACAAGGCAAGGTATTCGTTCTCTCTCTTGGTGGTGCAGAAGGCACTATCACACTTAATACTGACCAAGATGAAGCCGCCTTTGTTTCAAGCCTTACGGCATTGATCAATGAGTGGGGGTTCGATGGTTTGGATGTGGATTTAGAGAGTGGTTCAAATCTCCTACACGGATCTGAGATACAAGCTCGTTTAGGCCGAGCACTCCTGCAAATCGAAGCGAACATTGGTGGCGACATGTACCTAACGATGGCTCCAGAGCATCCTTATGTTCAAGGCGGCATGATTGCTTATAGCGGTATTTGGGGCGCGTACATTCCGGTTATTGATGTCGTGCGTGACACGTTGGACTTGCTTCATGTTCAACTATACAACAATGGGGGATTACCAAACCCGTACATGACAGGCGCTGCACCGGAAGGCTCTATCGACATGATGGTCGCTCAGTCAAAAATGTTGATTGAAGGGTTTGAGATTGCTGACGGTTCAATGTTCATGCCGCTCAGGGATGATCAAGTTGCTATCGGCTTGCCGTCGGGGCCTAGCTCTGCGAACTCTGGTCAAGCACCAACTCAAAACATTCTCGACGCTCTAGACTGTTTAACTAAGGGAACACAATGTGGTTCGGTTGTGCCTAGCTTTACCTACCCAAATTATGCAGGCGTCATGACCTGGTCAATCAATTGGGATGAGCACGATGGCTTCAATTTCTCTGGTCCAGTCGGTGACAAGCTGACCCAAATGAATGCAGAGTAAGTCCTCTGTTGGTAACCTGATTCTTAGATGGTTCATATAATGAAAATCGCCAATACGGATACTCCTTATTGGCGATTTTTTCTTCCGACTGTAGTACTAGCCTTAGATAGTAAACAGTTGGTAATCTTTCAATGCAGGGATTTTTTGGTGCAGTTGCTCTTCTTGCTCAGCCATACCATCCAGTGAATCACAGAACTCTTCAGTCTGCTTTTCAACATTTAAATCGTGCTCTTCTAGCCGCTGTTCCACTTTCGCTTTCAGCTCAGCTAGGCTATCGGCTAACTCGGTTAAATTGAGACCGCCCTCTTTTTGCATTTTCTCACTCATCGCATTAAACGCACTGGCAATGAATTCTTTGTTGAATAACGCCTTCGCTTTCTCAAAATCTTCACTCCAAGATTGCGTCATTGTATTAAAGCTGTCCGCAGGCAAAACTAAATCGCCCTCTTTATAATAGCGAGCTTCAAGATCGGCAAGGAACGACTTCATCGATGCCTTCATATCATCAAAGGCTTCTGGCGCTTCAAGACTTTCTGCTACGTCATCAATGATATCGTTAGCAAGCGCAAGGCTGTCACTGGCAATCTTTTTAGCTTGAGGAAGGTATTGATTAATGTCTTCGCGGTACTGCTTTAGAGCGGACTTCTGATCGGCTGTCAGATCGACTTTTTCACCACCAATGTATAAGTCATTAGCGTTATCAACAACGGCACTATCACCGCTGGCTTGAACAACCTCAAGCTGCTGAGTGTTTAGATGAATTTCGTTTTTTAGATTCACCTGACATTGTCCGGCGACAGCCACCTGGCTTACCATAAGACTCAGAAATAGCGCATATTTTTTCATACTTTCTTTTCCATTTTATGCTTCTAAACACCCGACCAAACAGGGCTACTTAATATCCATAATTTCATAATAATAGACTGAGTCAGACACCTTTAGTTCCACCTCATCGCCTACCTCTTTACCTATCATTGCTTTGCCTAAGGGGGCCAAAGGCGTAATGATGGAAACCGACTGTCCCTGATATTGGATATTCAAACCACCCGAACAAGGCCCCACAAAAAGATGTTTTTCATTGTCATCGTCACATACCAATACAACGTACGCCCCAACCCCCACTTTATTCTTAGGTTGGTCGGTGATTGTCAGTGATTCGTATTGATGAATCTCTTGTTCACACTCTTGCACACGCATTGCTTGTCCATGAGCCAAATACGAAGCCTCCAACGCTAACGTATCATATTTATGCTCAGGCACCGTTTCTTCGTCTGTCGCTGCATCAATGGCTCTTTGGGTCGAAGATTTGGCAACCTCCCACTTCTCTTTCAAAGCGGAGACGATAATCTGTTTAAGCTCGAGTTTATTCATACCGAAACAATCAATTTAACAAGGAGCAACAGGATAGATTCAGGTAGAATCATTCGCAAGCTTTTAAAGGAGTTGGGCACGGACATGATTGAGCAATCATTAAAGCAAGTATTTGGATTTGATTCACTTCGAGGTGGGCAACAAAAGGTTATCGAT
>NZ_MCWZ01000071.1:0-198 GCF_002877365.1 Vibrio sp. 10N.261.55.A7 | reverse complement strand
CAACAAAAGGTTATCGATGCTGTTCTAGCAGGCCAATCCTGCGCCGCTATTTTCCCAACAGGGGCAGGAAAATCCTTATGCTATCAGCTCCCTGCGCTGCACCTACCACACCTCACGCTCGTCATTTCTCCACTGCTTGCCTTAATGAAGGATCAATTGAATTTTTTGCACGATAAAGAGATAGCGGCTGCCTCAATA
>NZ_MCWZ01000070.1 GCF_002877365.1 Vibrio sp. 10N.261.55.A7 | reverse complement strand
AATCAATATAAGGAACATAGAAATGGGTAGTCAATTCCGCATGGATTCTGTCCCTGGTTCACTTGTCGTTGTTGGTGGGACATACGAACCTTGGCTTTCAGTGTTGGAGCAGGTCGGTTGGCGATGCACTTTGTGCGCTGATCTTCGTAAGGCGGACGCACTTTTTAGTGAAACTGGGCCATGTATCGGTATAGTGGACCTTAGTCACGATGAATTTAGCCTTAATGGTATCGCGAATTTAGTAAGCAAACACAAACAGGTTCGTTGGCTTGCATTCATTCGAGAATCCCAGCTCAGCTCCGATACGATTTGCCAATTCATTGTTAACTTCTGTATTGATTTCTTTACCTCACCTATCCCGGATGCTCAGCTACTGAATACTATTGGCCATCAGCTAGGCATGCTGAAGCTTGAGAAAAAAGTATGGCCTAATTATGGTGCAACGAATGATATGGGGTTGATCGGTGATTCCATTCCAATGAAGCGATTGCGCGATCAAATTAAGCGTATAGGCCCAACCGATGTATCGATTCTCATTTATGGTGAGAATGGCACCGGCAAAGAAACCGTAGCTAGAGCGATACATAAGACCTCAGCGAGATCGCAAAAAGAATTCATTTCTGTTAATTGTCGAGCGATGTCTGAAAGGCGAATTGAGTGCGATCTCTTTGGTATTGAGCAAGAAGATAACAATCAGGTTTCAATGCTAGAAAGAGCGGATGGCGGGACTATTTTGCTCAATGATATTTTAACACTGCCAAAGAGCCAACAGCTGAATCTACTGCGATTTCTACAGGATGGCATGGTTGATACTCCATCTGGTCGAAAAGAGGTGGATGTCCGCATTCTTGCTGCAAACTCTTCAGACATTGAGAAGGCATTGATTGATGGTGACTTTAATGAAGAGCTTTATCACTATATCAATGTGCTGCGCATCAATGTTCCTAGTATGAAAGAACGCGCCGGCGATGTGGCGCTACTGGCTCGACATTTCTTGCAAGAATATTCGAAAGAGTTCAACGCTCAAGCACGCAGCTTTACTGAAGATGCAATTCGAGACTTGACCCGTCATCATTGGCCAGGAAATGTAAGAGAGCTGATGAATCAAATCAAACGTGTTGTGCTTATGTCTGATAACGTAATGATCGGTGAAGCGCAGCTCGAGTTACCTAAACGTAATGATGGAAAGCGCAGTCTAAAAAGCATTCGTGAGCGGAGCGAACGAGACGCATTGTTATTGGTATTAGAGTCTCATTCAGGGCAGGTATCCATTGCTGCGAAAGAGCTTGGCGTTTCGCGTGCAACGATGTATCGATTGTTGAATAAGCATAACCTTATTACAGAAGACAGTATGTCTTAGTTGTCTTTCTCTACGTAAACAACTGATCTTCAATTAATAAAATGACCACTCTAGATTTGAGTGGTTTTTTTATGCCAATTATTATGTTGTAAATTAGTTATTGATCGTGTGAATGTATTGTTATTCAGAGTTAGACTTCTTAAAAACTAGATTAAAAAAATGTTTTGTGTGGATTTTATAAACAGAGGTTGAATTATAACCATAATTGCATAGAATTTAACCGTGGACATAAGCTCTACATCAATCATTTCTTTGGATTTATTAATTAGTTAGGAGGCACAAATGAAACATCAATTTAATACTCATTTTGTTTGTATCTCTACCGTTCTAACCACGCTAAACGCTTGGGATGCCCGTAAATTTGTTATGGCATCAGATCGCTGTAAACCGACTAAAAAATAGATCCGTATCCTTGTCTTGGCTGCGGAAAATGGCAGCTAAACAGGGAAATCAATAGACACTATCCCAACGCCATTTTCTCAGTTAATTATCACAAACGATTACGTTTAATTACTGGAGAATTATCATGCGTCATTCAATTTATCTAAAACTTGCCACTGTACTTGTTCGAGCGGATCTACGCAGAGAAGAGCAAGAGTGGAGAAAAAAACTACGTCGAAGCGCTTACAGTATCCCATGGGAGAATGAACATCTTCTAAGAGATATTGGACTAGCAACCGATGGACGTCCGTTAGGATTTAGCGAGCCAGAAGCCGTTAAAGCTGAACGTCGTGTTCGTCACCTACGTCGAGTACTAAGTGCGCGAATACCAACGTAGAAAGTGGGGTAGGCGCTTCACCTACCCCTAATCAAACATTAAGGACAAGGGTTGGAATATGTCGTACCAACCCTTTGTATCTCTTGAAGTAATTCCTCACAAAGTACGACATCTAAACTGTCAATATTTGATTTAAGCTGGTCTAGATTGGTTGCTCCGATAATATTTGATGCAACAAAAGGACGTTGATTTACATAGGCAAGAGCCATTTGTGCTGGGTCAATGGAGTGTTCATGCGCTAGATTGACATACTCTTGTGTAGCGGCAATCCCTTGGGGGGTAAAATACCGAACGAATCGCTCAAAAAGACTGCAACGAGCATCGCTTGGACGCTGGCCATTAAGGTACTTCCCGCTTAGGCAACCAAATGCCAAAGGGGAGTAAGCGAGTAGTTTTACACCTTCATAGTGGCTGATTTCAGATAAGCCAACTTCAAAACTTCTATTGAGTAGGTTGTAAGGGTTTTGAATCGATACGATCCTTGGCAGATCATGTTTCTCAGCAAGTCTAAGCAAGCTCATTACGCCCCATGGTGTTTCATTCGATACACCGATATAACGAATTTTTCCTGCTTTCACAAGTTCAGTCATCGCTTCTAGAGTTTCGATCAGTGTGACTTCTTCTTGCTCCATTGAATCTGGGTAATTGAGTTGTCCAAAACAGTTGGTTTTTCTCTGGGGCCAATGCAGTTGGTAAAGATCAATATAATCGGTATTCAAACGAGCTAGGCTATCATCAATCGCTTGATGTATATTTTTCCGATCAAGCTTCATGTTTTCGCGTATGTAAGGAACATTCCTTGGCCCTGCAACTTTTGTCGCAAGGACTATTTTTTCACGTTTTGAAGACTGCTTTAGCCAGTGGCCGATATAGCTTTCCGTTGACCCTTGCGTCTCTTTTTGGGGGGGGACTGGATACATCTCAGCGGTATCAATGAAGTTCACACCTCTTTCAAGGGCGTAGTCTAATTGGCTTGAAGCCTCTGCTTGGGTGTTCTGTTCACCAAAGGTCATGGTGCCTAAACAGATTTTGCTGACCTCTAAACTTGAGTGTGGCAATTTGGTGTATTGCATTGCACGTCCTTGTTGATCTCGTTCATATTGCTCCAATATAGGTGAATCCTTCCTTGGATCAAACCGATAGCGCTCAAAATTCGCAAAAGTAATTTCTTTGTCTAGACTTGTAAATGGAGGTACTTATGCAGAAAAGACAATTGGATAAATGGATTCACGGATTTCACAAAGACTCATACCAAACACCGAAAGTGTTTGTGATTGGATGTGCGGATCTGTCGCAGTATCAGATAGCCGTCGAATATAAGCATAAGCTCGAACCTATTAAGCTGGATGAAGAACCGATCCATTTTGATTCGTTAGAGCAAGTGAAAGAAGAGCTCGTCAGGCTTGGAATTGATAAAGCCTTTTTGCGCTTACACAATGCTTATGATGAATTTGGAAGTGAAAATAGCCCTTTATACAGTGATATAGAGCTTTCTCTTGCGATGCATTAATTACTGATAAGCACATGACTCTATGAGTGCGAGAAATATATGATCTAGATATATCAAAGCTATATAAAGTGTTTTTCTAATAGCTTTGCGGTAAATTGAGTCCGTAAGTAGAACCCTCGTGGACGAGTCTTGATAGGCTTTCCACTCGCACCGAAAGCATCAGTGAGAACCCTACCATTGGCTGCTTTTGGTCTTAGCTGTAGGACTTCACCATGCCTTGCCGTAATTTGCTCTACCTTTCCAAGTACAATCAATTCCATTAGTTCTTCCCAATCATCTTTCAGTTGTTGAGCTTCTTCTTTTGATGGTGACCAGATCAGTGGCGAACCCACACGCCTATCTGCCAATGGAATTTCACGTTCTCCTTCGACAGGAACCCATAAGACGCGCGATAGCTTGTTTTTCACATGGCTGCTTTCCCAGTTAAGACCTTGAACACCTATTAAAGGCGCAACACAAACGAAGGTCGTTTCTAATGGTTTACCGCTATACCCAATTGGAATACTTTTTAATTCGATTCCCAAGGCTTCAAAGTCTTGTTGAGGCTTACTCCCTGCTGTTGCGCCGAGGTGCCATTCTAGCAGCTGTCCAACCCAGCCTTTATCACGTTTTAAGTTTTCTGGAACGTCGATGTTCGCTTCGTCCGCCAGATCTTGCATTGATAATCCGGCAATAGCTTGAGCTCGTTCCATTAATTCGGTTTCAGATGTAGGTTCAGGTTTCATAGTGTGCAGATAGGACAGGATTAGTTGGATATCATAACAAAACTCAAGCATTTGGTAATGGGGGTAATAATTGATCATTAAGGTCAAAAGATCATCGCTCTATAACTTATCCACAAGAGAAAAGTATCCGATGGAAAAAGACATCAATATGTATAAATTAACAGGTCTTTTGGGTCGGGGAATCTCTTGAAATATTGAAATGGCCTTACTTGATAGCGATGTTTTGTGGATAAACTAATCGTTGGTGGATCTTTGACCATCATGTTGGTTCGTTTTCTATTAGCTGTCTCAAAAGATCTGCTATCAACGTGAATTTAAATTAAGCTATTGTT
>NZ_MCWZ01000069.1 GCF_002877365.1 Vibrio sp. 10N.261.55.A7 | reverse complement strand
TTGATGGTTCTTCTTATCTCTATCGTGCATTTCATGCCTACCCAGACTCCATGACGAACGGGGAAATCCCAACGAACGCTATCTATGGTGTTGTGAATATGCTACGTAGCATGATGCGCCAGTTTTCTTCAGAGCGTATCGCCGTGATCTTTGATGCGAAAGGGAAAACCTTCCGTGATGATATGTATCCAGAGTACAAAGCAAATCGTCCATCGATGCCTGATGATCTTCGCAGTCAGATCGAGCCATTGCACAATGTGATCCGTGCAATGGGCCTGCCACTTATTTCTATTCCGGGCGTAGAAGCGGATGACGTCATTGGCACCTTGGCTTCTCAAGCGTCGAAGTTGGGTATGCCAGTTTTGATCAGTACGGGTGATAAAGATATGGCCCAACTGGTTGATGGGAACGTCACTCTGATCAATACCATGACGAATGTCGTGATGGATACCGAAGGCGTGGTTGAGAAGTTCGGTGTTCCACCAGAGTTGATCATCGATTACTTAGCCTTGATGGGTGATAAAGTCGATAACATTCCAGGTGTTCCAGGGGTGGGTGATAAGACTGCGACAGCATTGCTTCAAGGGATCGGCAGTATTGAGAAGATCTACGAGAACTTGGATGACATCGCTGCTTTAGGCTTCCGTGGGTCTAAAACCATGGCGAAAAAGCTGATCGATAATAAAGACAATGCCGATATGTCGTACAAGCTTGCGACGATCAAACTGGATGTTGAGTTAGAAGAGACACCAGAATCGCTAGTGAAATCAGAGCCGAACAAAGATGAGCTGATCAAGCTGTATGGCCAAATGGTCTTCAAATCTTGGTTAAACGAACTTCTTGAAGGCGGGACTGGCGTTGTACAGGCGGATGAGAAATCAGGCGCAGTACGTGCTTCCTCTGCACCAGCGCAAAATGTCGAATTGGATAACCCTGCCGTGAACATTGATCGCAGCCAGTACGAAACGATTTTAGATAAAGACACCTTCGCGGTTTGGATCGATAAATTGAAGCAGTCAGCACTGTTTGCGTTCGATACCGAGACAGATAGTCTGGATTATATGGTCGCAAACTTGGTTGGCCTCTCTTTCGCCACTGAAGAAGGGGTTGCTGCGTACGTACCTGTAGCGCATGACTACCTCGACGCACCCGAGCAATTGGATAGAGATTGGGTTCTAGAACAGCTCAAACCAATTCTAGAAGATGATAATCAAGCGAAGGTGGGGCAAAACCTCAAGTACGATGCGAGTGTTTTAGCGCGTTACGACATCGACATGAAAGGCATAAAGCACGACACTATGATTGCTTCTTACGTGTTAAATAGCGTTGGTGGTAAGCATGATATGGATAGCTTGGCACTGCGCTTCCTGCAACACAGCTGCATTTCGTTTGAACAGATCGCTGGTAAAGGTAAAAAGCAATTAACCTTCAACCAGATTGATCTTGAGCAAGCGTCGCCGTACGCAGCGGAAGACGCTGATGTGACGCTGCGCCTACACAATCGAATCATGTCTCATCTAGAAAAAGATGAAAAACTCAAAGCCATCTATGACGATATTGAGATGCCGTTGGTACCTGCGATATCTCGCATCGAACGCACGGGCGTGTTTGTTGATGACATGATGCTTGGTGCTCAATCTCAAGAGATAGCGGCACGTCTTGATGAACTTGAGAAGACGGCCTACGAGATCGCGGAGCAAGAGTTTAACTTAAGCTCACCGAAACAGCTTCAAGCAATACTGTTTGAGAAAATGGGCCTGCCTGTTATTAAGAAGACGCCATCGGGTGCGCCTTCAACCAATGAAGAGGTGTTGCAAGAGCTCGCGTTGGATTACCCGCTCCCTAAGGTTTTGATTGAATATCGAGGCCTCGCAAAGCTTAAGTCTACATATACTGACAAGCTGCCTAAGATGATTAATGCTGAAACTGGGCGTGTGCATACTTCTTATCACCAAGCGGTGACAGCAACGGGGCGTTTGTCGTCGACGGATCCAAACCTACAGAACATTCCAATTCGTAATGAAGAAGGGCGTCGCATTCGTCAGGCGTTTGTTGCACCTCATGGGCACAAGATTCTTGCTGTCGATTATTCTCAGATTGAACTGCGTATTATGGCGCACCTTTCTGGTGATAAAGCTCTGCTTGATGCTTTCCAACAAGGCAAAGATATTCACGCAGCAACGGCCGCAGAAATCATTGGTGTACCGATTGAAGAAGTCAGCAGCGAACAACGTCGTCAAGCGAAGGCGGTTAACTTTGGCTTAATCTATGGCATGAGCGCGTTTGGTTTGGCGAAGCAGCTCGGCATTGCTCGTGGTGAAGCTCAGAGATATATGGACACTTACTTCGAACGTTACCCTGGTGTGATGCAGTATATGGAAGATACTCGCAGCGCAGCGACTGAGAATGGTTATGTCGAGACTATCTTTGGTCGTCGACTGCATTTACCTGAGATCAAGTCTCGTAACGGCATGCGTCGTAAGGCGGCTGAACGTGCAGCGATTAACGCGCCTATGCAAGGCACTGCCGCTGATATCATTAAGAAAGCGATGTTACTTGTTGATGAGTGGATTCAAACGCAAGATAGCGGTCGCGTAAAATTACTAATGCAAGTGCACGATGAACTGGTTTTAGAAGTCGAAGAGTCAGTATTAGGCGAAATTGAAAGTAAAGTACAACAATTGATGGAGTCAGCAGCAACGCTAAATGTTCCTCTAATTGCAGAAGCGGGTCACGGTGACAACTGGGATCAGGCTCACTAGACACTTTTTGATGCAATTAACAATAATAGTATGAGCCAGCGCACAAACGCTGGCTTTTTTATATCCGTAAAAAAAGATGTAATCAAAATAGGTGAGTTGTATGCAAAACAAAAGTAACTGAAAAAAAACTACAAAAAAAGTTTTCATTTCTGACCAATTGTTGTACATTAATACTCGTAGGGTACAGAGGTAAGATGTTCTATCTTTCAGACCTTTTGTTTCACGTTATTGGATTAGGCTGATTCAGCCGCCCCAGTCAGTATTTGACTGGGGCGTTTTTTCTTGTGGCAAAGAAAACTTTATTCCTCATCACTTTCCCGCTTTTTTCTGATTCCAATCTCTTCTTCTTCAATATTGAACCACGATGTTTACGTGGTTGTTTAGTACCTAACTGTAATTTTATATCACTCACATTTTTATTAATTTCTTTGAAAAAACAAGCATTGTTATTTTATGGGTTGACTGATTTATGACTTAAAATCAATAGTTTGCGTTGGTGTGGGTCAATAACTATTCATTGATTGTGAGTGTCAGGCGGTTGAAAAGTAGTGCGTGATAGAGGATGCTTACTACATAATAATAACGAGTAATATTTCTCTCCCGTTGCCCCACCTATCTAGGTGGGGATTTTTATTTGTACTTCGATGTGATTGGCTAGTGTCCCTAACCCTTTATTAATAGTCAGGCATTAAAAAAGGCTTCATAAATAGAAGCCTTTGATCAAAGTCGGTTATAGCGTTGCTAATGAACGCTTAAAGCGAATCGGTCTCTGCTGAGTTTTCTTCACCGTCAACGAGATCGGTCAATTCGTCATCCGTTGCTGCAAAAGCAGGCGCATACCAGCGATCTAACGTACTACGTAGCACATCAACACCAATACCTTTCAACGAAGAAAAGGCGTCAACTTGCACATCTCCACCAAAGCCAACCGAAGATTCACGAATCTTCAGCACTTGAGCTTTTCTGGCTCCCGTCTTCAGCTTGTCTGCTTTAGTGAGCAGAACCTGCACTGGAATGCCGCACTCAACTGCCCAAAAGATCAGTTGTTGGTCGAGATCTTTCATCGGGTGACGAATATCCATCAGAACCACCAGCCCTTTTAAGCATTTGCGTTTTTGTAGGTACTCACCCAGTGACTTTTGCCACTTTTCTTTGAGTTTTAGTGGTACTTGCGCATAACCGTACCCTGGTAAGTCGACAATGTGGCAACCTTCGTCAACTTTGAATAGGTTTATTAGCTGAGTACGCCCAGGCGTCTTACTGGTTTTCGCCAAGCCCCTCTGGTTAGTTAACCGGTTGAGAGAACTAGACTTACCCGCATTAGAACGACCTGCGAACGCAACTTCGATCCCTTCGTCTTCAGGCAAATGACGAATATCTGGCGCACTGGTAATAAAATGCGTGTTTTGGTAATGAATTTTTACGCTCACTGTTAACTCCATCTCGACTTTGTGTAGTCGATTGATTACTTTTTTGTGAAATTGTGTAAAATAACTGCGCTCGGCATATGATCGCCTATTATACCATGAGTGGCAACACAGAGTGGTACTGGAAGCTTTATATATAATTATAATGGAATGTCATGAAGAAATTAGCGCTAATCTTGAGTCTTTTAGCCAGCTGCTCTGTTTGGGCTCAAGGCAGCATAGAAGCTGGTAAAACAAAATCGATAACATGTGGTGCCTGTCATGGTGCTGACGGTAACAGCCAACTCGCCATGTACCCAAGTCTTGCTGGTCAGCATGCAAAATACCTAGAGAAGCAGTTGAAAGACTTGCGTTTAGGTATGACTAGTGGTGGCAAACAAGGTCGTATGGACCCTGTTATGAGTGGAATGGCGATGGCATTAAGCGATGAAGATATTGCTGATCTCTCTGCTTACTATGCGTCATTACCTATTGCCGCGAATACGACATCTGAAAACGTTGTAGAGGCGGGCAAAGTACTTTACGCGGCTGGTGATATCGAGCGTGGTATTACAGCGTGTATTGCTTGTCATGGCCCTCGTGGTAATGGTACCGAATTATCTGGATTCCCTAAAATATCGGGTCAACACGCTGAATACATCAAGTCGCAGCTTTATAAGTTCCGCGATGGTTCACGTAACAACGATATGAATGAGATGATGCGCGATATTGCGAAGAAGCTTACCGATGATGATATCGAAGTGCTTTCTCAGTATGTTGGTGGCTTGCACTAATAGAGTGGCGCCAAATCTCGATTTAAAAGAAGCCTTAGCCTCATGCTAGGGCTTTTTTGTACCTGTATGTGATTTGTACTCTTCATGACAAGTCACTCACAGCCCAAATTGCTGCCTAACTTGTAAGATATTTGCCATAGTTAACGTGAAATTTTTAGAGTGGGTATCCTTAACTGTTTGAAAATAAAATGCTTATTAATTCTCCTAAAATACGTTATTAAAAGTTTGAAATGACCGTGTTGTATCCCAACAGGAAAAGCGTAAATTACTCGCATCAGCAGGACGCTGAAACGGATTTTAGACCAAGGCGGTCTCCAAGGAAGCAGGTATGGAATACCTGAAAGTTGGACGAAGGATAGTGGCGAGCTAGGAGCTGGCTGGATAAGGATGATCGACTGGTCTCAAGGAGAGACACTGAAATGGATCAGGCTAATGGATAGCCCAGAAACAGGAAGTCGAAAGGATTATTAAAATTCATCAGGATGATGAAGAACAAAAGTTTTGCAGGGAAAGCATCAATAACAACAGGATAGTTGAGCACCAACTGAGTGCGTACAAATTTGCCAAACCTTGGCACTTTGAAAGCGATAGGGAAACCTATCGCTTTTTTATCTTCTAAAAAGCAATTATTTCACTAATTCGCCGCTTAATTGCACAATTTCACTCCACTCTGATCACACTTTCTGGTATGTTTCGCATCCCTGTTTGAGGATGAATGCATGCACAACTGCCCTTTATGCCACAATCAAGACACTCATCATTATTTTGAGGATAAGCACCGCGCTTATTTACAATGTCGAGAATGTCATTTGGTGTTCGTTGACCCGACACAACGCTTAGATGCAAAAGCGGAAAAAGCACACTACGATCTACATGAGAACGACCCGAGTGATGCAGGGTATCGCCGATTTTTATCGCGAATAGCAAATCCACTAATGGAAAGAATCCCATCTAACGCTCATGGGTTAGATTTTGGCTGTGGCCCTGGCCCAACATTATCCGTAATGTTGCAAGAGAATAGCTACAGCGTTGAATTGTATGATCTCTATTATCATCCGGATAAGTCGGTACTAGAAAAGACATATGATTTTATCACTGCCACAGAAGTCATCGAGCATGTTTATCAGCCTGATTTAGTGTGGCAGCAATGGTTAAATTTGGTTAAGCCTCATGGCTGGATTGGTCTAATGACCAAGATGGTTATTGACCTTGAAGCGTTCAAAAACTGGCACTATAAGAACGACCTGACGCATGTCATCTTCTTTAGCCGTAAAACCTTTGAGTATTTGGCTGAGCGAGATAAGCTCGAACTTGAATTTGTTGGAAATGATGTAATTTTACTGAGGAAGACCCAGTAATGAGTCGTAGTAAGAAATCTAGAAAGCCAGGAGCGTTAGGCGCTCCAGAGCAAAACGTTACTCGTAATCGCAGTGAATCGGATGTTGAAGGCCGTTTACGCAAGCGTAAAAAGAACCGCAAAGGGTTAAAGACGGGCAACCGTAACTCTGAAGCTTCTGAAGCACAGCTTCGTCAAGAGCGTCAGAAGCGCGATCCTCGCTTAGGCAGCAAAAAGAAAATTGCTTTAGTTGTTGAAGACAAAAAGAAACCTAGCAAGCAAGAGCGTAAGCTTTCGGCTGAAAAAGAACTTGAAATGCTAGAGACAGATTCACAGCTTAATGTATTGCTTGATCGCCTCGAAAATGGTGAGAACCTAGGCGCAGGCTTACAGAAAGTGGTCGATGAAAAACTGGATCGTATTGAAGTATTGATGAAGCAGCTAGGCTTATTCGTTGAAGAAGACGAAGATGAAGAGTTTGATGAAGAGACATTCGTTGAACCCGTGATTGAGCATAAGAGCAATAACCCTTCTTCAGATGAAGATCTTCTTTCTCAATTTGAGTCTATGGATCTGAAAGATTTTAAAGAGTAATTAGATCATGAATGTAACCTTATTAGCCACGATAGGACTTGTCATTATTGCTGGGCTAGCATGCTATGCAGGTTACCTTCTGCTCCAAGTAAAGAAGCAAAAGGAATTGCAGCAGCAACAGCAAAAGTTAGCCATAGAGAAGCGCAATGCGAATATCTATGAGAACGTGAGTGCACTTTGCTTAATTGGCATTCAAGGTCAGTGTGATTTGTCGGAAATCAGTATTCGTGTGTACAGCATCATGGATTACGTCCAAGGTGATGAACGTATCGATTTTGATCAAAAATTTCCGGCACTTTCTGAGCTTTATCATGTTGTTAAAGATATGGCTCGTGGTGAAGAGCGACAGTCTCTCGCCAAGAAAGAAAAGATGGAACAGAACCTCCGCCGCCATAAAGCAGAAGTAAAAATGGCTGAAGCGATAGTCGACGAGCTTAAAGCTCTGAAACTACATGTTGAGCCATTGAATAATCAGATATCTATTCAGCAAATCTAACCTGGTTCGGTCACTGACTCTTTGGAGTGAGTGATCGAGCTAGCAGTTCTGAAATTTTCTTACGAAAATGTGTTTGGCTTTCCTACGCAAGCCAGAGTGATGTGGCAAAATAGCCAGTCATCGCAATATCCACGCCGATCACAGTTAGAAACGGAAAAATCACCATGTCGCAGCAAGTCGTACCCGATCAGCAAATTGTCTGGGATCAAGCCATCTTAGATAAATATAACTATTCAGGACCACGCTATACCTCGTACCCAACTGCGTTGGAATTTCACGAGGCATTTACCATCGCAGATTACGACATGGCGTGCACTCAATATCCAGAGCGTCCGCTCTCGCTTTATGTTCACATCCCTTTCTGTCACAAACTTTGCTATTACTGTGGCTGTAATAAAGTGATCACGCGTCATGCTCACAAAGCCGATGAATATCTTGATGTCATTGAGCATGAGATTCGTCAACGTGCATCATTGCTCCAAGATCGTAAGGTGACGCAGCTGCATTTTGGTGGTGGTACTCCAACATTCTTATCAAAGCAGCAAATAAGCCGCTTAATGGCCATCTTGCGTGGTGAGTTCCAATTTGTAGAGACCGCTGAGATCAGTATTGAAGTTGATCCGCGTGAGATTGAGCTCAATATGCTTGATCACCTTCGTGGCGAAGGTTTTAACCGACTGAGTATTGGCGTACAAGATTTTAATAAAGAAGTGCAGAAGCTGGTCAATCGTGAGCAAGATGAAGAATTCATTATCGCCATGGTTGAACGAGCAAAAGAACTTGGCTTCCGCTCGACTAACTTGGATCTTATCTACGGGTTACCGAAGCAAACCAAAGCGTCATTTGCAGAAACATTGGCTCAAGTGTTAGAAATGAAGCCTGGTCGTTTGTCAGTTTTCAACTACGCGCACATGCCACAATTGTTTGCAGCTCAACGTAAAATCAAAGATGAAGACTTGCCAGAAGCCGAAGAAAAGATGTCGATACTGCAAGACAGCATTGCGACACTGACTGGTGCTGGATATCAATTTATAGGAATGGATCACTTTGCACTGCCTGATGACGAGCTAGCCGTTGCTCAACGAGAAGGCGTGTTGCATCGAAACTTCCAAGGCTATACAACACAAGGTGAAGCGGACTTAGTCGGTTTTGGTGTCTCTGCTATCTCAATGATTGGTGATGCGTACGCGCAGAACCACAAAGAGCTAAAGAAATACTACGCTCAAGTTGATGAACTTCGTCATGCTTTATGGAAAGGGGTAGCCCTTGATAGTGACGACTTACTGCGCCGTGAGGTTATCAAACAGCTTATCTGTAACTTTAAACTCGATAAGACCATGATTGAGTCCGAGTTTAAGGTGACATTCAATCAATACTTCAAAGAAGACCTTGGCCTATTACAAACGTTTATCGATGATGAACTGGTCGAGGTGGATGAGGGCGAGATTCGCGTCACACTGCGTGGTCGACTATTGATTCGTAATATCTGTATGTGTTTCGATAAGTACCTACGTGATAGAGCGCGTCAACAGCAGTTCTCAAGAGTTATCTGATTCAGATAAGCCAAATTGAAAAACCACGCAGCAGCGTGGTTTTTTGTTTTCCGCCTTCTAAAGTAACCAATACATATCTTGAGCAATAGAAATCGTTGGCTTCTTATAAACGGGTATCTAAGCTATGAATTGGGTATCAAGGAGCAATGTATTTCTTCGCCGCTACATCCCACAGCGCTTTTACCAGTGGGTTATCTAGCTGAGATCGTTTGCAGCACACGCCGAGTTCGAACGGCTTAATCGGCTTAACCTTAAGACGCTGAATCTTTTCTCGCACTGGGCTGTTGTTGATGACCACGTCAGGCGCAATGCCCACTCCACAACCCAGCGCCACCATACTCACAATGGCTTCATGCCCAGACACTTGCGCATAAATATTGGGCTTGATACGCATGCTCTTAAACCAGGCGTTGGCGCGATCTCGAGCTGTTCCTGCTTCCGACACAATAAATGGAATCGAAGGCCAATCGGGTTTATCGCTTTGAAGTTGATCAGCAAAACTGCTGACGCCAGAGGGCGCGATGACAGAAAGCGGGATTTCGCTGATGGTTTCGAACTCTATCCTTGCAGGTAGCTGATCTGGCTTGGCTGAAATGGCTATATCCGCTTCATCTTTTAAAATGATATCGATGGCTTGAGCCGGGTCGCCTGTTGAGAGTTTGTATTCAATAAAAGGGTGCTGAAGTCGAAATTCTGAGAGCAATTCAGGCAAATGGCTATAACTCGCCGTGACTGAACAGAACAACCTTATCTCACCTCTTAGCTCCAACTCATGCCCTTTAAGTTGAGAATTATACTGTTGCCATTCGGAAAGTATCTTCATTGCGACGGGCAAAAGCTGCTTTCCTGATGGTGTCAGCTCAACGCTTCGATTGTCACGTAAGAACAGGTTTTGCCCTGTTTCTTCTTCCAGCTTTTGTATCTGGCGGCTCAGTGCGGAAGGGCTGATGTGCATTGCAGAAGCGGTTTTGCTGAAGTTCTTACTATCACACAGGTGAATGAACATTTGCAGATGTTTAATATTCATAAATAGGTCACCTTAAAAAGATATCATGTTGCATTTATTGCAATTACTAATTGTGAATATATCACTTTCGGCAACTAAATGTCTGCTTTAGTATGAACTCATTCGGCGATAACGCGCCGACCATTACGGAAGAATCAACAAGGAGCGCCCAACATGGCTAACTATTTCAATACTTTAAATCTACGTGAGCAACTAGACCAACTAGGTCGTTGTCGTTTTATGGACCGCAGCGAGTTTGCAACAGAAGCGGATTACCTAAAAGGTAAAAAAGTAGTCATCGTAGGTTGTGGTGCTCAAGGCCTAAACCAAGGTCTAAACATGCGTGATTCAGGTCTAGACGTTTCTTACGCTCTACGCCAAGCGGCGATCGACGAGCAACGTCAATCGTTCAAAAACGCGAAAGAGAATGGCTTTGTAGTCGATAGCTACGAAAACCTAATTCCAACCGCTGATCTAGTCGTAAACCTGACTCCAGACAAGCAACACACAAACGTTGTTGAAACAGTTATGCCTTTAATGAAAGAGGGTTCAGCACTCGGTTACTCACACGGTTTCAACGTTGTTGAAGAAGGCATGCAAATCCGTAAAGACCTAACGGTTGTAATGGTTGCGCCTAAGTGTCCAGGTACAGAAGTACGTGAAGAGTACAAACGTGGCTTTGGTGTTCCAACGCTAATCGCAGTTCACCCAGAAAATGACCCTAAGGGCGAAGGTTGGGACATTGCTAAAGCTTGGGCTGCTGGTACTGGCGGTCACCGTGCAGGTTGCCTAGAGTCTTCATTCGTTGCAGAAGTGAAATCTGACCTAATGGGCGAGCAAACAATTCTTTGTGGCATGCTTCAAGCGGGCTCTATCGTTTCTTACGAGAAGATGATTGCTGACGGCATTGAACCAGGCTATGCAGGTAAACTTCTACAGTACGGCTGGGAAACCATCACTGAAGCGCTTAAGTTTGGTGGCATCACTCACATGATGGATCGCCTATCAAACCCAGCAAAAATCAAAGCATTCGACCTGTCTGAAGAGCTGAAAGACCTAATGCGTCCACTTTACAACAAGCACATGGATGACATCATCCAGGGTGAATTCTCAAGCACGATGATGGCTGACTGGGCGAACGATGATGTAAACCTATTTGGCTGGCGTGAAGAGACAGGCGAAACGGCATTTGAAAACTACCCAGCGTCTGATGTAGAAATCTCAGAGCAAGAGTACTTCGACAACGGTATCCTAATGGTTGCGATGGTACGTGCCGGGGTTGAGCTAGCATTCGAAGCAATGACAGCATCAGGCATCATCGATGAGTCTGCATACTACGAATCACTACACGAACTACCGCTAATTGCAAACACGGTTGCTCGTAAGCGTCTATACGAAATGAACGTAGTTATCTCTGATACAGCGGAATACGGTAACTACCTATTCGCTAACGTGGCAACACCGCTTCTACGTGAGAAGTTCATGCCTTCAGTAGCTACTGACGTAATCGGTCGTGGTCTAGGTGAAACATCTAACCAAGTAGACAACGGCAAGCTAATCGCAGTAAACGATGCTATCCGTAACCACCCAGTTGAATACATTGGTGAAGAGCTACGTGGGTACATGACGGATATGAAGAACATCGCAGTAGGCGGCTAATTTTATTGCTCTAGAGCCTAATTTCTGTGTCGAAGGTGCTCATTTACTCTCGTAAACTCCGTGTTTCCGCCTCGATCTTAAGCTCTATAGCTTCAAATAATCCTTCTAGATGAAAAATACAAAGGGCTTGGTCAGTGATGACTAAGCCCTTTTTAGATCTTAATGAAGAGGAGAGGTAAGTGGTTACTTATCCGCGAGCTTCTCTTCAAGTTGAGCGAGCTTTTGCTCCATCTCTGTTAGCTTTTGACGAGTACGAAGCAGTACTTGAGTCTGAACGTCAAACTCTTCGCGGCTGACTACGTCTAATTTGTTTAGTTGGCCTTGAATGACTTGGCGAACCTTCTGGTCAACGTCTGCGCCAAGCTCTTTAACAGGGGCTGGCATTGAATCATGAATCTGCTTAGCGATTTGCTCTAATTTTTTTGGATCAAACATACGGGCTAAAACTCCTATTAATTTGTCACTATTCTATTTAAACCGAGTGAAAAAGTCGCTAGTTGGTGGAAAAAATGTTCAAGTGCCGGAAAGCGACTGACAATAAAAAAGGCCACCGAAGTGACCTTTTTGAACAGTAGCTTATAAAGCCGAGATTAGATTAACCCATTAGCTTGGGTTTGATATTTCTCGTTGAGCGGCTTTTGCTTCATCGATACGAGCTAGCTTTTCCAAGTCTTTATCTTCAACAAAAACGGGTAGAGGTTTGTGTTTCTCTGCAAGGTAGCTGTAGATCACTGGCAGTACGAACAACGTGAACAGAGTACCAATGGCAAGACCGGCAACGATAACAATACCGATACTGAATCGCTGAGCGGCACCAGCACCTGTTGCGTACATCAATGGAATTAGACCCGCAATCATCGCGGCCGTCGTCATCAGGATAGGACGTAAACGAACCTTAGCGGCTTCCATCACGGCATCAATACGCGATTTCTTATTATGCAGTTGCTCTTCTTTTGCCACTTCACAGATAAGAATACCGTGCTTGGTAATAAGACCAACCAGTGTAATCAAACCAACCTGTGAGTAGATGTTCATTGAGGCAGCGCCCCAAGCCAATGCAATCAAAGCACCACAAATAGCCAGTGGAACCGACACCATGATAACCAATGGATCTCGAATCGATTCAAACTGAATCGCCAATACCAAGAAGATGATCGCCAGTGCCAGACCGAAGGTCGCATACAGAGCGCTACCTTCCGTTACATATTGACGAGACTCGCCCATGTAATCGTGGTTATAACCGCTTGGTAGTTTGTCTGCTGCTATGCCCTCAAACCAATTGACCGCATCACCCATGGCCGCACCTGGAGCAGGTACCGCGCCAACGGTTGCTGAGTTTAACTGGTTGAAGTGAGGTAGCGAGCGAGGCTCTGCAATCACATCAATGTTAATCAAGCTGCCAAGTGGCACTGCATTACCATCCGCTGCGCGTACATAGTAGCTGTTCATCGATTCAGGATTTAAGCGGAACTTACGCTCTACCTGTGGAATCACTTCGTATGAACGGCCATTAAGGTCGATACGGTTTACGTAACCATCCGCCATCATAGTACTTAGCGTAATGCCAATGTCTTGCATGGTGACGCCGTACGCACCCGCTTTGTCTTTGTCGATGTTGATCTTCATCGTTGCAGAGTCAAAGTTAAGGTCTAAGTCTGAGTAGACAAACATAGGGTTTGCCGTGACTTCTGCGAGAACATCTGACGCGACAGTAAACAAGCTTTCAAAGCTGTTTGGTGTTGTGATAACAAACTGAATCGGCAGGCCTGAACCAGCACCTGGAAGCTCTGGCATCTGGAACGCAGTGACTGCCATTCCTGGTACCGCTGTTACCAGACCGCCTACGCGATTGGCCACTTCAGCCTGGCTTGCTTCACGCTCACTCCATGGCACCATAGAGGCAATACCAAAGGCTTGGTTAGCGTTTGGAACCCCAGTGAATACCTGAGCAAAGGACACTTCAGGCTGGTCAGACAAAATAGTGTTGACGTCATTCATGGTGTTTTGCATGTAATCAAGGTTCGCGTTTGATGGCGCTGTACCCATTAACATGATTACCCCTTTATCTTCCGATGGCGCAAGCTCACTTGGGATAAAGCTGAATAACACGGGCAAGACAGAGAAAACAATCACTGAAAAGCCAATAACAACCGGTCGATGTGCCATAACCGCACGCAACATACGAGAGTAACGGTTGGTCATTCGGTCGAGTATGCTATGCACGGTTTTCTCAAACTTGCTTGGTTCTTCATTTGCCTTAAGCATTTTCGAACACATCATTGGAGAAAGCGTTAATGCGACGATACCAGACACAAATACAGCGCCTGCGAGTGTTAGTGCGAACTCTTTAAACAGTGAGCCTGTAATACCACCCATCATCGCGATGGGTGCGTATACCGCGCCAAGCGTTAATGTCATGGCAATAACCGGAACCGCAATTTCTCGTGTACCAATGATCGCGGCTCTGAATGGTGACTCACCCAATTTAAGGTGTCTGTCCACGTTCTCGAGAACAACGATCGCATCATCCACCACGAGACCGATAGCCAGAACCATTGCCAGCAAAGTCATCAAGTTCCAAGAGAATCCCATCACCTGCATCACCATCGCCACACCAATCAATGAGAGTGGAATAGTAACAATAGGAATCAGTACCGCTCGGAATGACCCCAAGAACAAGGTAATCACGACCAATACGATGAGTGCAGCCTCAAGGATTGTTTTGATAACCTCATTGATAGATTCATTGATCGCAATGGTCGAATCGTACATCACGTTCATTGAGATGTTGCTTGGCAGGTTCTTCTCTAGAGTAGGAAGAAGGTCAAGTACATCGGCTGCAATGTTGATTGGGTTAGCACTTGGTGCCGCGTTAATGGCCGCAACGACAGCTTCCTGCCCGTTGGCACTGGCACGGTAGACATCGTGGCTCTTTTCTAACGTCACTTTCGCGATATCGGCAAGGCGAATAATCTCACCTTTCGTGCCTTTAACGACCAGATTTTCCAGTTCAGAGACATTAGATACCTGAGTATCGGCGCTGCCGTTGTAAATAACGAACTCACCGGTCACTTGCCCCGTTGCTGATTGGTAGTTATTGGCATTCAAAACACCCATCACATCGGTTGCAGTGAGGTTCAAGGCCGCCATTTTTGCAGGGTCTAACCAAACACGCAGTGCGTACTTCATACCACCATAAAGGTCGATCTTAGAAACACCGCTAACGGTAAACAGTTGCGGGTTTATCACACGCTCAAGGTAGTCCGTAATTTGGCTCGATGATAACTCGTCACTGGTAAAACCAATGTAGAGTACCGCGGTTGTTGAGCCTGTCGACATGGTCACGGTTGGGTCTTCCGCTTCACCAGGAAGTTGAGACCGAACCGAATTGGTTTTGGCCAATACATCTGACAGAGCCGAGTTTGGATCGGTATTGAGCTTCATTGTCACTGTAATGGTCGATTGACCATTCACCGACTGAGAAGTCATATAGTCGATATTATCGGCTTGAGCGACGGCTTGTTCTAAAGGCTGCGTAATGAAGCCTTGAATCAAATCAGCACTTGCTCCGTAGTAACTCGTTGTAACGGTTACTACTGTGTTCGTCATTTCTGGGTATTCTCGAACTTGCATCTTGAAGATAGCCTGCATACCGAGCAAGGCAATCAAAAAGCTGATCGATACTGCCAGAACTGGACGTTTTATGAAAACATCAGTAAAGCGCATAATTACTCCAGTTACAGCATTGGTGTTTGAGCAGGAGGCGTCGTCGCATCGCTCTCGACAATGCGTACTTTCGTATCGTTACTTAAGCGAACTTGGCCACTGGTTACCACCAGATCACCTATCTCGATACCGTCCAAGACGTGCGCCACATCGGCACCGCGTTCACCGATTTTCACAACGTGCTGTTTCACACGTTGAACACCATCTTGCTCTGTGACTACGTAGATATTGTCACCGTAAAGCGTGTAGGTAATCGCGGTTTGAGGGACAACAACTTGGTTTTCGAGCTCGGGTAGAATGATGTTTGCACGTGCGAACATACCGCTGCGTAGTTGACCATCGCTGTTTGGAATATCAGCTTGAACCTGGATCAGGCCACTTTGAACACTCACAGCCGGTTCAATCGCGCTGATTGAACCCTTGAATGGTTGGTCAGGGTAGGCATCAACGAAAATATCAACCGATTGATTGATTCGGATTCGTCTGATGTCCGTTTGAGGTACAGTGAAACGCAGGCGCATCACACTTGTATCTTCTAAACGTACGATGTCTGTACCCGCTTGAAGATATTGGCCAAGGTACACGTTACGTATTCCGACAACACCTGAAAACGGCGCGTTAATCTCGCGGCGATCGATGGATGCTTTTAAGCTCTCAAGATCGGCAGACAATGAATAATAGTTGGCTTCGGCTTCATCGTACGCTTCTTTTGAGATCGATCCTTTCTTATACAGGCCTTGGTAACGCTTGTACTTTGCTTCGGCAGCAGGTAAACGTGCTTGTGCACTCTTTAGGTTTGCCACTTCAACATCAGAATCCAGTCTGACTAATGGCTGACCTTCTTCCACTTGTGTGCCTGATTCAAAGGTGATGTTATCAATCACACCATTCGTTTCATTGGCAATCGTGACACCTTGGTTAGGCTCGATAAAGCCGATCGCTTCAATCACAGGTACCCAGTTTACGGCTTCAACTTCAATAGCGGTAACGGGGAACTCTGGCTCGGGACGATTAGCCAAGTATTCAGCAATTTTTTGCTGCTTGATGATATTAAAGCCTATCACACTGCCGAATAAGACAATGGCGATAAGTAGCATAAAGAAAGTCCACTTTTTCATTCTGCTGAAACTCCGAAGTTAGTGGTTGATTATGGCATCCCAACTGGCATTGATGGCTTTATCAATCGCATCATCGCTGAGTTGGTACATTCCAAAAGTATGCTTACGAGCAAGTGTCACACTTGTTTCCAAGCTGAGTGCCGAAAGCAATTCATTATCGAGCGGTTTAAAAATACCTTGCTCTTTACCGTGTTCAAAAAAATTAAAGACTTCTTTGAACAAGCCGCGTTCCTCTTCTCGAGTTGCGCTGCAGTGACCTATGGGCATTGAATCATATTGAATGCGATTTTTAAGCATTGCAATATCAGAGCCGACTAGGCTCCAAATATTGAGCCACATCTTGCGATAGCGCTCTTTTAAAGGCATTGCTTCATCAATGTCTTCTTGTACCACGTCAGCAATTCTTTGAGCGACATGCAACCTAAGTTCTTCAATTAAGTGGTCTTTATCGTCAAAGTATCGATAGATTGTACCGGCGGCAACGCCAGCCTCTTTGGCCAATCGTTGCATTGATAATCCTTGTAATCCGACATCTGCAATGACAGATCCAGCGGCAAGTAATATCTTTTGACGCTTATCATCTGTTGGCTTATTTATCATAGGACATCATGAGTGAATGAACGTTCATTCATTATAGCCTAATAAGTGGTGATCAATGCAACAAACAAATCCATTTCTGTTAAAAAAATCTTATCAATTAGAAGATAGCATTCGATGAGTTGCAGGATTATTATAGCCGCTCATACAAATATGAATGTCTTACATACGATAGAGAACGCCATGAAGCTGAACCCACAACAAGATGAAGCGGTAAAATATGTATCTGGACCCTGTCTAGTACTAGCGGGTGCCGGCTCGGGTAAAACGCGAGTGATCACCAATAAAATCGCTTACCTGGTTCAGCAGTGTGGGTATAAGGCTCGAAATATTGCAGCCGTGACCTTTACCAATAAGGCGGCTCGCGAAATGAAAGAGCGTGTCGGGCAAACTCTGGGCAAATCAGAGTCGAAAGGTTTGATGGTGTCGACCTTCCACACGCTAGGGCTTAATATCATCCGTCGCGAATACAAGGTGCTTGGTCTTAAAGCTGGATTCTCTTTGTTTGATGACCAAGACCAAATGGCGCTGTTAAAAGAGTTAACGGAAAAGCAGCTTGATGGTGATAAAGATCTGCTTCGCCAGCTATTGAGCACCATTTCCAATTGGAAGAATGACATGCTGACCGCTGAGCAAGTCAAAGCAAGCGCAGTCGGCGAGCAAGAGCAGTTGTTTGCTTTTTGCTATGAGATGTACCTAAAGCAAATGAAGGCGTACAATGCGCTCGACTTTGATGATCTGATTTCCATGCCCGTACTGCTGCTTCGTACCAATCAAGAGGTGCGCGAGCGTTGGCAGAATCGCATTCGTTATCTGTTGGTGGATGAGTATCAAGACACCAACACCAGCCAATATGAACTGGTGAAACTGCTGGTGGGTGCGCGCGAGCGACTGACGGTAGTCGGTGATGATGATCAGTCGATCTATTCTTGGCGCGGTGCCAAGCCTCAAAACTTAGTGTTACTAGGTCAAGATTACCCAAACCTAAGATTGATCAAACTTGAGCAAAACTATCGCTCAACGTGTCGTATCTTGCGCGCAGCCAATATTCTTATCGCAAACAACCCACACGTGTATGAGAAGACGTTATTCTCTGAGATCCCTGAAGGGGAAAAGCTCAAAGTGCTTCTCGCAAAGAATGAAGAGCATGAAGCTGAGCGAGTCACCGGAGAATTGATTGCGCATAAGTTCTTAAATCGCACTCACTACAAAGACTATGCCATTCTTTATCGTGGTAACCATCAGTCTCGTTTGATTGAGAAATCTCTGATGCAAAACCGAGTGCCTTATAAGTTATCGGGCGGCACCTCGTTCTTCTCACGTGCCGAGATCAAAGACATCATGGCGTATCTGCGAGTGTTGGTGAATCCAGACGACGACAATGCCTTTTTGAGAATCGTGAACACGCCTCGCCGTGAGATCGGCCCGGTGACATTAGAGAAACTGGGCAGTTACGCCAATATGCGCGGTAAAAGCCTGTTTGCCGCAAGTTTTGAGATGGGACTTGAGCAGCATCTAAAAGGTCGCGGGCTTGAAAATCTACAGCGTTTTACGCAATGGATTGTCGCTATTGCCGATAATTCTGAGCGTGGCAATACGGTAGAAGCAGTACGTTCTCTCGTGCGTGATATTAACTACGAAGATTGGCTATACGAAACCTCTTCAAGCGCAAAAGCGGCAGAAATGCGAATGAAGAACGTGTCTGAACTCTATTCCTGGATTGTGGCTGACCTAGAGGGCGACAACTACGATCAAGAAGAGAAAACCTTGAAAGAGGTCGTATTGAAGCTCACGCTGAGAGATATGATGGAGCGTGGCGAAGACGATGAAGACAGCGATGCGGTTCAATTAATGACGCTGCATGCTTCGAAAGGTCTAGAGTTCCCATATGTTTATTTGCTTGGCTCTGAAGAGGGGATTCTTCCTCACCAAACCAGCATTGATGAAGATAACGTTGAAGAAGAACGTCGTCTTATGTATGTCGGTATTACTCGTGCCCAAAAAGAGCTGACCTTTACTATGTGTAAAGAGCGTCGCCAATATGGTGAATTGATCAAGCCTTCGCAAAGCCGCTTTCTAGATGAACTGCCCTTTGATGATATTGAATGGGAATCCACGAAAAAACCGGTGTCAGCGGAAGAGCGAATGGAGAAGGGGCAAAATCATATCGCCAATCTTCGTGCGATGTTTAAGAAGTGATGACTTAGATAGAAGAAGCAAAAGATCACCATGAACGATATAGCGGTGATAATTATGGCTAGGTAAATAGCAGATAAAGAAAAGGCTTGGTATGAACCAAGCCTTTTCAATAAATATGAGGATAGGGCGATTAAATGCCTTCAATCATGTGCTCAATGGCGGCAATGATTTCATCATCTGAACAGTCCATACAACCACCTTTAGCAGGCATGGCGTTGAAACCATTGATTGCGTGCTCTGCTAATACGTCTTTACCCTTAGCAATTCGAGAACCCCAGTCACCAGCATCGCCAGTCTTAGGTGCGCCACTGACGCCACTACTGTGACAAGCAGTACAGAACATGCCGTAAATCGTGTTACCGTCGCGAGGGCCTGTTGGCTCTTCTACTACTGGCTCACTGCCTGCTAGGTAGACACTACCAACAGGTTTGATGCGCTCGGCGATGGCATCGTATTCTTCTGGGCTAACACTTGCTGCGTACGCTGCTGTAGAAGACAATAAAGCCGCGAACAATACAGTTAAGATTCGTTGAGACATATCCATTAAACTCACTTTAAATTCCCAAGGTAAGTACATGCTTACCAATTATATAGTTAATAGTTTTTGCTATGATTTAATGGCGCTAAAAGCTGTTAAATCAATGTAAACATTGGGTGATTATATCCTGATAACTTGTTGCATTAAACAACAAGTTATCCTCTACCCAATGATTATTATTTGTGAAATTGGTCTTTGTCACACTTTTATTGACCAAAAAGAAGCCAAACGATAAAAAAAGTTGAAAAAGTACTAGACGACATAGTGTGATATACGTATTATTCCCATCCGCCGATAGGGCATGCGCCCGTAGCTCAGCTGGATAGAGCGTTGGCCTCCGGAGCCAAAGGTCGAAGGTTCGAATCCTTTCGGGCGCGCCATCCGGATGCTTACACAAGTAAGTGGCATATTGGCAAAATTTAATGGTGGCTATAGCTCAGTTGGTAGAGCCCTGGATTGTGATTCCGGTGGTCGCGAGTTCGAATCTCGTTAGCCACCCCATTATTTAGGTAGCTTAATTTACTGAGTAAATGATCGCTTCCTGTTTTGATTCAAGTTATATCCCAAGAATCGAAATAAAATTCGTCAGTGAACAGCGTTGTTTATAGCGCATCCTGGCTCTTGGAATAAGCGGACAAGAGGGTTACCCTCTTGACGTAAACCAAGTAAAAAAATACTTTGTCGGTGAATAGCGCAGCTTGGTAGCGCATCTGGTTTGGGACCAGAGGGTCGGGGGTTCGAATCCCTCTTCACCGACCACTATTTCAATGATCGCTTTCAAGCGGTTATATAAAAAATTAGTGGTGGCTATAGCTCAGTTGGTAGAGCCCTGGATTGTGATTCCGGTGGTCGCGAGTTCGAATCTCGTTAGCCACCCCATTAATTTTGGTCGCTTCTTTGAAGTTTCCAGTTTGAGAAATCAAACAAAACGTCTCGGTGAATAGCGCAGCTTGGTAGCGCATCTGGTTTGGGACCAGAGGGTCGGGGG
>NZ_MCWZ01000068.1 GCF_002877365.1 Vibrio sp. 10N.261.55.A7 | reverse complement strand
ATCTAATTTTGTGGACAAACCTTTTACATTTAAGACTAGTATTAGCCTAACTTAGTGTTACCCATCTTATCTCAAAGGAAGAGAGTGAATGAAGTTTAAGCTATTTCCCTTACCGCAACGCCTTCTTACATCAATGATAGCTGTTAGCTCATTGATATGCGGTACTTCGTATGCTGAATCATTACCAACCTTATCCAAACAAAGAGCGCTTTATCAGAAGGCTCAAGACTTACTGGATGACAAGCAGGTCACGCAATATCTGAAAATGCGTGGTCAAATCGCGACCTATCCTTTGACTCCCTATGTCGATTACCGAGCATTCTTGGCTGAACTTTCAACCAAGTCACCGTTTCAGGTTAATGAGTTTATTCAAACGTACAAAAACTTCCCTTTCTCTTATCGTATTCGAGCGCCTTATTTAGATAGCCTAGCGGCTCGAAGCGACTGGAAGACATTTTTGGAGTTCCAAACTCAGCCGCCAAAAGGAGAGAGTTACTTATGCCACTATTACTACGCTCAGTCTCAAGCAGGGAGTAAAGAGGTTGCATTTAAAGGCGCTGAAAAACTTTGGTTGAGTGGCGACAGTGTTGAAGATGCTTGCGACCCTCTTTTTAAGGAGTGGGATAACGCTGGGCATTTGACGGATCAGTTAGTCTTAGACCGCATGTTGCTGGCTTTTAAAGCAGGTAACGGTGGGTTGATGGGGTATCTTGCAAAGCAACTGGAAGGCAGTGCTGAAAAGGTGCAAGCCAGTGCGATGAAGTCATTGTACAGCAACCCTGAATCGGTTGTTTCTTTTGCGAAGAAGCATGACGTCAACGTGTTCAATCAATTGCAAAGTGGGTATGCGGTAAGGAAATTAGGTCGAAAAGATGTAGAGAAAGCGCAAGGTCTATTCGAACAAGTGGTCAAAGCTCAGGCATTCACGCAAGAACAAGCGCAACAATTGGCGGATTTTCTTTCATTTCGACTAATTAACACGGAGTCAGACGCTTTAGCTGATTGGCGTGATGAGGTGATCAAAACCACTCAGAATCGTTCTTTAATCGAACGCAGAATCAGGCTGGCGATTCAGCATGCGGATTGGCAAGGTATCCAGCAGTGGTCGTCTTTATTGCCAAAGTCCTACTTACAAGTGCCTCGTTGGCAGTATTGGTTGGCTCGTTCAGAGATCGCGCTTGGGGACTCAAATGATGGTTATGCCCGTTTAGAAAAAATCATTGGCTTGAGAAATTTTTACAGTGTGGCTGCGGCCAAAGAAATGAATCAATCGATTCAATATCCAGTTTCGACAATAACTTTGGATAAAGAGGTGATCCAACAACACAAGCCTGCATTAATTAGAATTCAAGAGTTGATCGATCTGGATAAGATCACCGCAGCAAAAAGTGAATGGCGATGGTTGTTACAGCATAGTGAGGGAGAGGAGAAGGAGATGCTTGCGGCTTATGCCTCTACACGTAAATGGCATCATTTGTCCGTCACGGCTTCTATATCGGCAAAAATGTGGGATAACACGAGCATTCGCTTCCCGATAGCCCATCAGCACTGGTTCAACTTGTATGCCGATAAACACAATATCGATCCCATCACTTTGATGTCATTAGCAAGACAAGAAAGTGCACTCGATAGCGAAGCGCGTTCACCTGTTGGTGCGAGGGGAATCATGCAAATCATGCCGGCAACTGCAAAGTATACGGCTAGAAAATATCAGCTTAGCTATCTGGGCAAAAATGAGCTTTACGAGGTGGGCAAAAATATAGAGATTGGCAGTCATTACCTTGATGGATTGTTAGAGCAGTATGATAACAATCGAATATTCGCTCTAGCGGCGTATAACGCAGGGCCTAATCGAGTCAAACAGTGGCGCTCTAGGACTGACGAAAAGCTTGACGCGTATGCCTTCATAGAGGCGATTCCATTCAAAGAGACAAGAGGGTATGTGCAAAATATTTTAATGTTTGAAACATATTATCGTGACTTGATGGGGGTGGATGGAGCATTTCTCAACGAACATGAAATGAAAACAAAATATTGATTCCAATGGCGTTTGAAGGCTCTACAATAGAGGCTGTATTTTTAGAATGAGTATGGATATGTCATTGGACCCTCAATACAGCGATTGGCAACAGTTAATGGACCTTATTAAGCGAGCGGCAGATGAAGGTCAGCATGAGTTAGTGCTGACCTTACTGATGACTTCTGATGAGAGAGATGCTTTATTAGCGAGAACCAATATTATTTATGAGTTGTTGAAAGGTGATCTTTCACAGAGGCAAGTAAGCCAAATGCTTGGAGTGGGTGTCGCGACAATCACTCGCGGTTCAAACGAGCTTAAAGCAAAAACAGATCAAGAAAGAGAAAGCATTGCCAAGCTTCTAGAAAAATAAGAAGCGAATAAGGCAGTTAACAGGACAGTGAGAGCGGCCAAGACTAAAAACAAGGGGGGAGGTTGAGCTCCTGAGGTCTATGGTGATGTCTAGATCTTTTTCGAGCCACTCTCAATTAAACTCTTTAGTCTGAAACGTTTTCCATCTTCAGTCTTACAGGTTGCTCGGAAAGTGTTCCGGATTAACAAAGGGAATGAGTGCCAATATCAACGCTTGATGATACACGCTGCTTCGGCTGAGGCTATCTTGAGTCAACAACCCTATCGCCCCACCTTTTTGCTTTATATTCTGAGTGCCAAATACCTCATCCATAACGTCACCTAGCTCGTTGGCGTTTTCTAGTTTTTGGATGACTTCTGGAGGCAGCATGAGGCTTGCGGAGCGAGATTCACCTCTGTGAGTATTGGATTCAATTACCATCCATGCAAATGTTGTGTTGTTTTCAATACCAGCCTCTAAGCCGACATAGTAATCCGCATTCGGCTGCGCAAACTTGGCGTTTTCTACGCGATTGAGAGCACCTTGATGCGTCTCATCATTCGACATGGGTTGATCTTCAACGCCACTCGGTACAGAGATCCCCTCAAATTCAAACGATACATCACGAAAGCACTCGTTAAACGCGCTCTCTACCGCTCTTATTTTGGCTGGATTAAGCGAAGCTATGATGACTTTGTTGTTCACAGGTATTTTCCTTTATTTCTTCTTGTATATTCTCGCGCCAAATCCTGAGTTCATCTAATGATAAGGGCTTGGCAAAATGGAAACCTTGCATGTAATCGCATTGGTAGGCTGATAGCCAGTAGTGCATCTCTTCATTTTCAATACCTTCAGCGGTCACAACCATAGATTGTGAATGACATAAATCGATTAAAGGCTTAATGACTTTTTCATTTCCTGTTTTTATCAACGTTTCTAAGAAAAAACGATCCAGCTTGATTTTTTGAACAGGATATTGAACTAAGTGAGTGATTGATGTGTAGCCGGATCCAAAATCATCAATCGCCAAGCGATAGCCTTGAACGGTCAATTCATGAAGAAGAGGGAAGCTTTGAGAATCACCGGCAAAGGTTTCAGTAATTTCAAAATCAATTAAATGCGGTTGCACACTTTGTTCGCTTGCCTCTTGCTGAATAAACTTCGCTAACTGGAGTGAATCTAACTCCGCTGATGAAAGGTTAATGGCTAGCTGCACGTCATACTCAAACAAATCTTGAATGAAGTTAAAGTCTTTAAATGCGGCCTGTATGACCCAGCGATCTATTCGACCAAAAAGACCGGTTTGCTCGGCAATAGGAATAAACTCACTTGGCGACACGACACCAAGTTTAATAGAGTTCCAACGCAATAATGCCTCGACACCAGCGACATTCGCCCCTTCTCGATCAAAGTAAGGCTGATAGACAAGATAGAATTCGTTCTCAATGTCTCCATTCCTAAGCGCTCTCTCGATTTGAGTACGGCGCTTAACGACTTGATCCATCTCTTTAGAGTAATAGCCAATTTGATTCTTTCCGGCTCTTTTGGCTTGATACATGGCGGTATCGGCCCTAGAAATTAGAGAATGGATATCCTGACCATCTTTAGGGTAGGTCGCGATACCGACACTTGCCGTAACGGGAAAGCTTCCAAGAAGAGAGTCATGGTTTTTCTGAATGGGCTCTAACAGCTTGTCAGTAAATGTTTTAATGATATGGCTTTCACTGTCAAAGTGTTTTGAGGAGATGAAAATGGCGAACTCGTCGCCAGATAAGCGAGAAGCCAAACATTTCACTTTATGCTTAGTATGGAATTCGTTACTAAGAGCTTGGATATGGTGAGCAAAATTCACCAGTAGCTTGTCACCTACGGTGTGGCCGTACTTATCATTCACATATTTGAAATTATCAAGGTCGATATAAAGAATCCAAACCTGTTTATTCGCTCGTTTATGTGAAAGAGCACGCTCTGCCAACTGGTGAAACTGGTGTCGATTCGCCAGTTGGGTTAGGTGATCATTCTCAGCGAGCGCCTTTGTTTTCTGATACGTGGTGGTTAGCTCTTGATACATCTCATGAAAACGTCTTGAGAGATGAGCTATTTCGTCGTCACCTTTTAACTGAATAATATTCTTGCGTTGGTTGTTTTCGACTTCAAGTAACTGATGATCGAGCCTTGAAATGGGGCTGATAACATGACGATAGAGTAAGAAGGTCAGAATGAGAACCGTCAGAAGAGATGAGACCCCAAATGCTGTGGCTAGGCTCTTACCCATGGAATAAATCTTGTCATTAATGAGGAAGTGGGCAGGATCCAAGGTGGCGTAGAAGTCATCCTTAAGTTTTACTGTTTGGGTCAATTCTGAAGGATCTGGAATGAGCAATTCAGGGATGACGGAATCTTCAGTGAAAAATATACTACTTTTTGTATCGAACTCTATCTGCTTACGTAGCTGATTGAAGGCATTAAGAGAAACAGAAACCACGACGAAAAAAATCTCTCCTTTGTCATAGTTAGTGGGTGCTTTTAAGCTGTCTCTATCAAGTACATCATAACGAACTAGGACGCCTTCGCCTTGAGAGTTTTGCGTATAGCCGATATGAGTAGAGTGCTGTGTCGTAGTATAGATAAAATCGGTATAGGCACGGATTTTAGGATCGAGTGTCTCCAATTCATCTTTTTTGCTATCAACGAAGAAGCGCTCTTTACGGTTACTATCGAGTATGGCAAGGCGACCATTGACATCCACACCTGATTGAAGAGATGTGATAGAACGCTTTAGGTTGTCGACGAGCTCTATATCTCTATATGGGCTTCGTTCATTGTGAAAATAGTATCGAATGATGTCGCTTTTCGTCAGGGTATAAGAGTAGCTATTTAGAACGGAAACAGAGTGTTTAAAGTGGCCCGCCAGCTTTTCCATATTAAGCTGAAGATAACTTTGTTCTCTTTTGAGTAGAGCGTCCTTTTGACTTTCGAATATAGAGAATCCAGAAATAGCAGCGCTGATGGCGATAACAGGTGCGACAAGAAGAAGTATTCGAGTATTAAGCTTCATAGTGTCTTATCCACAGTAAGACCTATGGTAGCCCAATATTTTGGTGTCATCCTTAACATCATAATAGTGAGTTAAACCTTGTATGCTGAGTTTTGTCTATCAATACAGGTCAAATTTTTATATCCATTAAAAAAGCTGACCTTTATTGAAAATCCATTAGAATCAAGCATTCTACGGATTGCGTATTAAAGTGTCAGCTTTTACAGCTAAATATTAGACAGGTGTATTATTATTGAAGCTTTACTTGGGTTGGCTTTACATTCTCTGTCGGATAGCAGCCCAGTACTTTTAGATGCTTAGTAATTTTGGTTAGCTCCTGTATGGCTGATTGCATATGTTCAGAATCGAGATGAGCTTGCAGGTCAACGTAGAACATCTCTTCCCAAGGGTTGCCCAAGATTGGACGAGACTCTAGTTTCGTCATGTTAATGCCATAGCGTTGAAGGATTAATAAACTTTCTACCAGTGAGCCCGCTTTTTGTGACGTAGAAATGATGAGTGTTGTTTTAGCCGGGATCTGTTGTGACACTTCAACCGGCTTACGCGCAACGACTATAAAGCGAGTGTGGTTTTCGGTTTGGTTAGCGATATTGCCCTGAATTGGTTGAAGACCATAGATCTTGCCACTAGACGCATTCCCAATGGCTGCAACGTCCGAGCGATTTAGCTGTTTTACTTTTTGCATGGCATCAGCAGTACTGGCGCAAGACTCTAATGTTACCCCTTTTAAGCGGTTTAAAAACTCGCTGCATTGCTGGTGAGGCTGGGGATGCGAATAGAGCGTTTTAATTTCTTCTATTCGTATATCGGTAGTCGCAACGAGGCAGTGCTCAATAGGCTGGGTAAGTTCACCCACGATGTACAAGGTTGTATGTTGCAGTAAGTCATAGACTTCATTAATTGAGCCAGAGCTGGTGTTTTCTATGGGAAGAACACCGTAGTCGGCATGGCCTGATTCAACGGTGCTTGTAATGTCACGGAAGTTTTCACAATTTAGTTCAACGAGTTCAGTATTTTTTCGGCTGAAAAACTCCCTGCTGGCCAGGTGAGAGTATGACCCTTGTGAGCCAAGGAAAGCGACACGAGCTAGTGGCTTACGACACTCTAGTGGGTTTGCCAAGTTTTGTAGGTAAGCTTGTTGCAGTAATACAGAGTCTTCAATGATGGTGTGGAAAAGCTTGGTGATGTATGGAGCATCTAAGTCGTATTTCTCTTGGCCATTGTTGATAAGTTTAACTAAAAGTTGTTGCTCTCGGGCTGCATCTCGAACGGGCTTCGATGTTTCGACTTTACTTTTCGCGACCTCAATACTCATCTTACGACGCTCAGAAATTAAACTGAGTAATTGATCGTCTAATTCGTTGAGGCGATTACGAATTTCTTCCAGTGAGTATTGTTTATCTGTCATGAATATTTCCTTTATAAAAAAGCCTCCCATTTGGGAGGCCTTCTGTTCGTTTTTGACTTATCTTCTACAAACGCTCTAGCCTCCAAAAATCATTGGAGAAAAAAGAAGTCAAAAAAGCACAGTTGAATTTGCATAGTGGTCACTTACGAGTGAATATTTAAACACAATAAGCAAGCAAGCTTAGAGCGTCAAGCAAAAAAATAGCGCTTTCCAGCGCTATTTTTTATTTGGTTGAGAATCTGGTTATTCGACTTCTTCTTCTAGTTCTGGTTTTTCAGCTCGACGTGCTTCTGGCTTATGTCGTAGCTTGTTTAACTGGCGTTCTATTTTTTGTTCAACCTCATTAACGGCAGTGTATAGATCTTCATTTATTGCTGAAGCAACGAGCTGTCCTTTCGGTACGGTAATGACAGCTTCAAATTTTTTCTGTCTGTTTGGCTCTTCGCTAAACGTTGTTTGGCATTTTATAATGTCTACTTGCCACTTCTGAAGTTTCTTAAATTTACTTTCTATGTGCTCACGGATTGCAGAGGTGATTTCGATATTTTTACCAGTAATGTTTATTTTCATAGATATTTTCCTCTGAGACATCCCTTATGGGTTAACCTCAGATTACTAATCTGATAAGAAAATAATGTGATCTTCGTTAACTTTATTGGTCGATTTATATTAGTCAAAACTAAATGTGATCTTACGCAAAGAGTGCTTTTGTTGGTGCTAAGAAAAGCTTGTTATTTAAAGAAAAATAGTTAAATTGGTAGAGGTAGCACGCAAAATACTTTCCGATTTTTGGGGCACTTTTACAGCCTTATAAACCTTCCTGCTCTCTTTACTGCCATTACATTCCAATGACTTCCTCACGTGTTCTCGTTGAAAACTTCAACTCTGCTTAAAATTACAACAATATACAATCTAACTGAATATCGGCTGAGTGACCTTTATTGGGCTTCAATAGGCAGTAAATTGGCCGATGTGACACTTGCGTTTCTTTCTGCTCTCAATTGCTCTAGCGCTGAGAGTTGCTTATAGACAACAAAGTATCGATTGATATTGGCAACGTATGAAACGGGTTCTCGTCCAATATTCCGTCTTGTTATGATTTCAACATTTTTGAACCAGACATTAGGGTCATAGCCATGTTTTTGGGCTAGTCTTCTCATTTTTCTGATGTTGGCAGGGCCTGCGTTGTATGCAGCAAGAGTAAAGTAAACTTGATCGTCTTCTTTAATATCGTCATTGGTAAAATAACGGTCTTGTATGAAGCGCATATACTTAATGCCCGCATGAATGTTGTTATCAACCTTTTGAATGTTAGGGATATTTACGTTGGGATCTTTCGCGGTACTCGGCAAAACCTGCATGACGCCTACAGCGCCTTTGTGGGAGACTTTAGACTGATCTAAGCCTGATTCTTGGAAGCCTTGAGCAGACATCATTAACGGGTCAAACTCGTATTGCTCTGAGTAAAGCTCAAAGACTGAGTACAAGGACTCTAGTCGCTCAATTTTCTTAGGATTAAGCAATCGTGCTAACCAACGCGTGTCATCAATGTACTTACTGTAAATCACGTTGCCTAAGAGCGTACCTGACCGAGAAGATCGAAGAAATTGATCCGTAACTTCTTTTAATTCTGGGCTGTCTTTTCTCATAGCCCATGCTATTTCACCATTTTCTCTCAATGGCAATTCAGAATGGACTTGCAGGTTTTCTAAAGTGTTCATCCATAATTCGGCTTTGTGACTGTCCAAAACGGTTGCCTTAATATGACCTAAGTTAATCATCTCCATGAGTTCGTAGTCTTGAAGCGTTTCTTCAATGAACTGGATAATGACGGGAGGTTTACCAAGGGCGTTAAGTTGACCATTAAGAGTTTGAAGGCTTTCAAAGTAACTAGAACTCGCTCTTACCCATATCTCTTTACCACTGAGTTGTTCGATTGTTTTTAATTCTGGCACTGATTGTTTCGTGACGATTAGCTCGCTGACATTTCGGACTACCGGGGAACTAAAATCTATGTGTTGCTTTCGCTTTTCTGTAATGGTGAGATTGGCAACGGCTAAATCACCATACCCATTCTCGATAGAGTGCAAGAGGTCATCTCTATGAATTGGGATAACTTGTAGATTCAAGTAGGGAGATTGTTTCTTTAATTGCTTTTCGAAATGATAAAGAAGTTCGGCAATGATTCCTTTTGGGCGTCCTCCTTCGATGTAGTAAAAACCAAGATCGGCGGCAACGAGCACACGAATAACGCCTTTGCTTTTAAGTTCGTTAAAATCACCGGTGTAGGGTTTTTTTTGTAGTGGAGATAGCTCTAATGCGGCGCCTGTAGGGGCCGTCATCACAAGAATTATCAATAATAGCCATTGGTGGCATCTTAGCGTCACAATAAGTCATCCTTTACTGATTGATAGTATAAGGGTAAGACGAAAAGTGAGCATGAGCAAATATGGGTATAAAAAAACCGCTTTAATAATAAGCGGTTTTAAATCATAAGTTTAATTGTCTTACTTATTGAGTTCGATGAGCTCTTTCGTTCGTTGAACCGACTCTTCAAGCCCTAACTCTTCATACGCCGTCAGTTGAATCTCTAACGATTTTCGCGCTGCTTCAGTATCAGGGTAGGTCTTTTGCAGCTCTTGACTACGATTGATCGCCGCTATCCACGCTTCACGTCTCAAATAGAAATCAGCAGTGGCCAGGTCATAATCCGCTAGGCGGTTTTTTAGAGCATGCATACGCTTTTTAGCGTCGGCTGCGTACTGGCTGTCTGGGTAGCGTGTTAAAAGTCGATCAAAGTCAGCGAAAGCCGATTTCACTGGCTCTGGATCTCGGTCACTGCGATCAACATTGAATATATCGTGCATAAAGTTGCGGTCTTGTGCCATGTGCGTCAGGCCACGCATGTAAAGAACCCAGTCAAGTTTGTCATGCGTTGGGTTGAGTCGGTTGAAGCGTTCTATGGTTGCTAAACCTAATGCAAGGTCATCATTCTTGTAGTAAGCGTAAATAAGATCGAGTTGTACCTGCTCAGAATAGGCACCGAATGGGTAGCGTGAATCAAGTGCTTCTAGCTGTTCTATCGCTGAAAACCAATTCCCTGAACGCAGCGATGATTGAGCTTCAGAGTAAAGCTCTGCAGGTGGTACATCAGGAACAATTTCGTCACTGCTTGAGCAACCAAATAGCATTGTAAGAGCAAGTAGACCGGATAACGTATAGTGTTTCATGTCAGGAGCTGATTCCTTGAATTAAATATTTCTTAAGCTTCCGTTACTTTCTTCTTCGTAACAGATACAATGGCGCTTATTTTTCCACAGTCGTGAGCATTAGTCTCACTGTTTTTGAAAAAGTTCGATATGGCCCAGCAGATAGAATTAACAAATACCGTAAAAGATAGCCAGCTTGGCCAAAGATTAGACCAAGCTGTCGCTGAATTGTTCGCCGACTTCTCTCGCTCAAGAATTAAAGAGTGGCTTTTGGCAGGAAAGATTCAAGTGGATGGAGAGGTGATAACTAAACCTCGAGTCAAAGTGATGGGCGGTGAAGTGATCACTGTTCAAGCTGAACTGGAAGATGAGCAGCGATGGGAAGCGCAAGATATACCATTGGATATCGTCTATGAAGATGACGATCTACTGGTTATCAATAAACCTCGTGATTTCGTTGTTCACCCAGGCGCAGGTACACCGGATCAGACCGTGTTAAACGCGTTGCTTTTCCATTATCCAGATATCGCTGAAGTACCACGTGCGGGTATTGTTCACCGTCTTGATAAAGACACGACAGGTTTGATGGTGGTTGCCAAAACAGTCCCTGCTCAGACTCGTCTAGTTCGTGCCTTGCAGAAACGAAAGATCACACGTGAATATGAAGCGATTGCCATAGGCAAGATGACGGCTGGTGGCAAAGTTGATCAGCCAATTGGTCGTCACTCTACCAAGCGTACTTTGATGGCTGTCGCGCCAATGGGGAAACCGGCGGTAACGCACTATCGTGTCGCTGAACACTTCAGAGAGCACACGCGCATTCGACTTCGCCTTGAATCTGGCAGAACACACCAAATTCGTGTGCATATGTCTTACCTTCAGCATCCGTTGTTAGGTGATACCGCTTATGGTGGGCGAGCTCGCATTCCAAAAGAAGCAAGTGAAGAAGTGACAGAAATGATTCGTGGCTTTAATCGCCAAGCTTTACACGCGGTAATGCTTCGCTTTGATCATCCGGTTACTGGTGAAACGATGGAGTTTCATGCTCCTGTTCCAGATGACATGGTCGAAATTACTGAAGCACTGCGTGAAGATGCGAAGCTAAACCACTCTGAAGACTATTAATGAACGTTGTCATCCCCAACTGGAAAGTACCAAGCAATATTAAAGCTGTTGCCTCAACCCGTTTAGGTGGTTTTTCTTTACCACCTTACGATGGTTTGAATTTAGGTACCCATGTTGGGGATGATAGAGCGACGGTCGAAAAAAACAGAGAAAAATTTGCTCAACATTGTTCGATGCCCACCCCTCCTATTTGGTTAAATCAAACCCACTCCACAGAGATTGCGAATGTGAGTGATTCTACACTGGAAGTATTGGAGGCTGACGGTGCAACCACTCGAGTACCGAATGTTGTATGCAGTGCAATGACTGCGGATTGTCTTCCTGTGTTATTAACCAATGATCAGGGAACTCAAGTAGCAGCAGTACATGCTGGCTGGCGTGGCTTATCTAATGGGATTTTAGAAAAAGCAGTTGCTCAGTTTGACGAGCCAACTAGTGTTATCGCTTGGTTAGGCCCGGCAATAGGTTCTACTGCCTTTGAAGTTGGTGAAGATGTTGTAAGAGCATTTACCCGTGTAGACAGCAGTGCTGAATGTGCGTTTTTACCTCGTACAACGCCTAATAAATGGTTCGCCAATATGGACATGCTCGCTCAGCAGCGTTTAAATCGAATTGGGGTCAATAGCATCTTTTCCAGTAATTTATGCACTTATGATATGGAAGAGCAATTTTACTCTTATCGACGTGATGGAGTGACAGGTCGACAGGCCGTATTTATTTGGATTGATAGATCCTAAAAGCAACGTTACATCCACCCTTACCCTATTTATCTCTGTCTGTGTTTTAGTTCAAATCAAGAGATGAGATAAACCTTCACCTTTTCGAATTGATCCTCATACAACCCTTGAAAACCTGAACCTAAGTAGCCATCTTTTTAGTTAATTAGTGATTAACTTAGTTAATGGAAAATAGGTTATGCGTCTCGATCGATTTACTAGTAAGTTTCAAATTGCCATTTCTGATGCTCAATCTTTGGCATTGGGTCGTGATCATCAATACATCGAACCCGTTCATTTAATGGTTTCTCTTCTGGATCAAAATGGCAGCCCGATACGCCCCTTATTGACCTTACTGAATGTAGATGTGCCTCATTTACGTTCAAAACTCAGTGAAATCCTAGATAAATTACCGAAGGTAAGCGGTATTGGTGGTGATGTTCAGCTATCTAGTTCGATGGGTACTTTGTTCAATATGTGCGACAAAGTTGCTCAGAAGAGACAGGATTCTTTTATATCTTCGGAAGTCTTTCTGCTTGCTGCTCTCGATGACAATGGCGCATTAGGTGCATTGCTAAAAGAAGTGGGTTTGACTGAACAAACAGTAAGCTCGGCCATCGACAAAATACGTGGTGGGCAAAAGGTCAATGATCAGAATGCAGAAGAGTTACGCCAAGCTCTGGAAAAGTTCACTATCGATCTTACTGAAAGAGCAGAACAAGGTAAGCTCGACCCGGTTATTGGCCGAGATGATGAAATAAGAAGAACCATCCAAGTATTGCAACGCAGAACAAAGAACAACCCTGTAATCATCGGCGAACCAGGAGTAGGCAAAACCGCAATAGTTGAAGGGCTTGCACAGCGTATTATTAATGGCGAAGTACCAGAGGGTTTAAGAGGCAGGCGCGTCCTTTCTTTGGATATGGGGGCGCTGGTGGCTGGGGCTAAATATCGTGGTGAATTCGAAGAGCGGCTCAAGTCGGTACTTAATGAATTGGCTAAAGAAGAGGGCAATGTGATCCTCTTCATTGATGAGATTCATACGATGGTAGGGGCTGGTAAGGGCGAAGGCTCGATGGATGCCGGCAATATGCTCAAACCAGCGTTAGCGCGCGGGGAGTTACATTGTGTAGGAGCGACAACGCTAGATGAATATCGTCGTTACCTGGAGAAAGACCCTGCGCTAGAACGTCGCTTCCAGAAAGTAATTGTGGAAGAGCCTACTGTCGAAGATACCGTTGCCATTTTACGTGGATTGAAAGAACGCTATGAGCTTCACCACCATGTGGAAATTACTGATCCGGCAATTGTCGCAGCTGCAAGCTTGTCTCACCGATACGTTTCTGATCGTCAATTACCAGATAAAGCCATTGACTTAATTGACGAAGCGGCATCAAGCATTCGTATGCAGATAGATTCAAAGCCAGAATCGCTTGATAAGCTAGAACGTAAGATTATCCAGTTAAAAATCGAGCAGCAGGCACTCAATAATGAACTCGACGATGGTAGCACGAAGCGACTTAGTGTCATTGAAGAAGAGTTACATGATAAAGAACGAGAATTTGCCGAGTTAGAAGAGGTTTGGAATGCAGAAAAAGCGGCATTATCAGGTACCCAGCACATAAAGTCAGAACTAGAGCAGTCTCGAATGGATATGGATTTTGCCCGTCGAGCGGGTGATCTTAGCCGAATGTCTGAACTTCAATACGGTAAGATTCCAGAGCTAGAAAAACAGCTCGACCTTGCAACTCAAGCCGAAATGCAAGAAATGACGTTACTTCGCAACAAAGTCACGAATAATGAAATAGCAGAAGTTCTGTCTAAGCAAACGGGCATACCCGTATCCAAAATGTTGGAAGCGGAAAAAGAGAAACTGCTACGAATGGAAGATGTCTTGCACAATAGAGTGATAGGGCAGAGAGAAGCGGTTGAGGTGGTTTCGGATGCGATTCGAAGAAGTCGAGCTGGGTTATCAGATCCGAATAAACCCATTGGTTCATTCTTATTTCTAGGGCCTACAGGCGTTGGAAAAACGGAGCTTTGTAAAACACTGGCGAACTTCATGTTTGACAGTGAAGATGCAATGGTGCGAATAGACATGTCCGAATTTATGGAAAAGCACTCTGTTGCAAGACTTGTTGGTGCGCCTCCTGGTTATGTTGGGTATGAAGAGGGCGGGTATATAACAGAGGCAGTGCGTCGTAAACCTTACTCCGTGATTTTACTCGATGAAGTAGAAAAAGCGCATCCGGACGTTTTTAATATTCTATTGCAAGTATTGGATGATGGGCGATTAACTGATGGGCAGGGCAGAACGGTTGATTTCAGAAACACTGTTGTCATTATGACGTCGAACTTAGGTTCAACTAGAATACAAGAAAACTTCTCTACGTTAGATTACAACGGAATTAAAGATGCGGTAATGGAAGTCGTGAACAAGCACTTTAGACCTGAATTTCTGAACAGAGTCGATGAAAGTGTTGTTTTCCACCCACTAGGTAAAGAGCATATTAAATCTATTGCCTCTATTCAGCTTGAGCGATTAGGGCAACGGATGGAAGAAAGTGGTTATCGATTAGATGTTTCTGAAGAAGCACTTGAGTTTATTGCTAAGGTTGGTTTTGATCCGGTTTACGGTGCGAGACCTTTGAAGCGAGCGATACAGCAAAGTGTTGAGAACCCATTAGCAAAAGCTATTTTGGCTGGAAAAGTAAATCCAGAGAAAAAAGTGAAGTTGCTTGTTAAAGGTGAACGAATCATAGCTAGCCAGTAAAATTACTCATATAAAAAGGGAGCTTGTGCTCCCTTTTTATACTAATTCTGTACGTTCTGGTTAAACATTAAACGAACGCGCTGAGTTTTTTATTTTATTCCATAAAAGCTATTGCGTCTTAACTTTCTCTCCTTATAATGCGCTTCCACTGACACGGTGCAAGCCACAGGCTTTAACGATGTTCTGTAAGATGGTTGTCCTGAAGATTTAATTTTAAAAAGTGTTTGACACTTAAGGTTAAATCGCTAGAATTACCGTCCGCTTACAGAGGAACGCCTCGATAAGCAACGCTCTTTAACAATTTAAACCTATCAATCTGTGTGGGCACTCGTTGATGATAATCCAATTAGAAACTTCTCTTGATAAAGAGCGGCTTCAAATTTGGTTTCAATGAACTGAGTGACCAAT
>NZ_MCWZ01000067.1 GCF_002877365.1 Vibrio sp. 10N.261.55.A7 | reverse complement strand
AAGATAAACAGTTCGATATAGCCTATAAAGACTATCAATCTGAGAGAGTCGACCTCTCGTTGAACACAGAGAAAAGCAGTTACTACCTGCTTCGCATGACTCACCCTCACATGCAGCCAAGCAGTGCAAAAGATATCTTCATCGACGATATGGTTCAGCGAATGCTCACTCAACGCTTGACGGCTTATGTGCGTGAAGAGCTTAGCCTAGACTATGCACCTTCCGCGTTCTCTGCGATTCAAGACAGTGAACTTGCAAGCGATTGGCTTTTGGTCGCAGACACTGACCCTAAAGATGTCGAGAAAGTGGAACTCGCGATCGATGAAGTCATCAAAGGACTCTTGAGCAACGTCAACCAAAAGGAGGTGGATTCGACAGGGAGTCAACTGGCCAACGACATGATTCCAATTCAAGATGACGCTCCACAAAAAGCGTGGTTCTTTACTCGATATCTGATTCACGATTACGACACGAAGGCATTATTTGACCCGAAAGAACAAGTCAAAAAGATCTCGCTCGATGATGTTCAAAAACGAGTTAATCTTCTGTTTGGCAGTGATGCTATGGTCGTAAAAGGAATCTTAAGACCAAAAGCGAAATCCTAGTAAAGCACTTATACCCGAGTAAAGTAATAATGATAACAAAGGGCCTATTTTTATAGGCCCTTTCCATTTTCTCATGCGTTAAGGCTAACCATCTGCTTCCGCTACTTTGAGTTCAATCACCGAAAACCCGCGCATAAAAAAAGCGCGGCAATCACTGCCGCGCTCAAGCCTGTCACAGGCTGAATCGTTACGTGTTTATGCGCTTACATGCAAGCATGAAACGGCATGAACATCATCACCCAAAATAGAAGGTTTTGTCTTAGCACAAATTTCTGTTGCCTTCGGGCATCGAGTTCGGAATACACAACCAGATGGAGGATTGATTGGAGAAGGTAAGTCACCTTCTAACATTTCAATCTTCTTCGCTCTTTCAAGCTTCGGATCTGGAATGGGTACCGCCGACATCAATGCACGTGTATATGGGTGCTTAGGTTCCGCAAAAATGGCTTTAGCTTCACCCATTTCAACCGCATTACCTAGGTACATGACCAATACTCGATCTGAGATATGCTTGATAACCGACAAATCATGAGCAATGAACACCAAACTCAAGCCAAGCTCTTTTTGAAGCTCTTTAAGTAGGTTAACCACCTGCGCTTGAATCGATACATCCAATGCCGACACAGGCTCATCACAGATGATCATCTTAGGATTTAGGATAAGCGCGCGTGCAATACCAATACGCTGACACTGACCACCAGAGAATTCATGTGGATAACGGTTGATTACGTTCGGTAACAAACCAACCTTTGCCATCATCTCTTTAACGCGAGACTTCACTTCTTCCTTACTAAGCTCGGGATAGAAGGTCTCTAATGGCTCAGCAATGATGTCTCCTACCGTCATACGAGGGTTCAGAGATGCCAGAGGGTCTTGGAAGATCATCTGAATATCTTTACGTGTTTCGCGACGCTGAACACCCTGCATTTTAGTGAGGTCCTGTCCTAACCAAACCACTTCGCCTTCGGTTGCTTCAACAAGCCCGATAATCGCGCGTGCAAAGGTCGACTTACCACAACCTGATTCACCAACAACACCTAATGTTTCGCCTTGATACAGACGAGCATCAATGCCATCAACGGCTTTTAAATTTGCAGGTTTTGACCAGGGCCACGCTGATTTAGACGCGATGCTGAAGTGCACTTTCAGGTTTTTTACATCTAACAATAATGATTTATCAGTACTCATTTTGTCCAAGTCTCCCAATCAGAAAAACACGCGCGCTGACGGCCTTCACCAAATGGCAGAAGAATTGGCGCTTCACTCTTACAACGGTCAGTCACGCGGTGGCATCGCTCTTGGTAAGGGCAGCCAGGTGGTAGACGAAGTAAGTTGGGTGGGTTACCTGGAATAGTCGGTAAAATTTCACCTTCTGTATCCAAACGAGGAATCGCTTTTAATAGACCTTCAGCGTATGGGTGGCTAGGTTGGTAGAATATTTCATCAACGGTGCCGTATTCCATTGTACGACCTGCGTACATCACCAACACCTTGTCACATGAACCTGCAACAACACCAAGATCATGAGTGATCATGATGATAGCCGTATTGAACTCATCTTTAAGCTCATTGAGCAGATCCATGATTTGTGCTTGAACAGTCACATCGAGTGCCGTAGTTGGCTCATCAGCAATCAGTAGCTTCGGACGACATAAAAGCGCCATAGCAATCATGACACGCTGACGCATACCGCCAGAGAATTCATGTGGGTACATGGTAATACGTTTACGTGCTTCAGGGATTTTCACCGCCTCAAGCATGCGTACTGACTCTTCAAACGCTTCTGCTTTTCCCATTCCCTTATGAAGCATTAATACTTCCATCAACTGATCACTGACCTTCATGTAAGGATTCAGTGACGTCATTGGGTCTTGGAAGATCATAGCAATCTGCTCTGCACGCACTTTATTCAATGCTTTTTCAGGCAGGTTTAGAATTTCATTGCCTTCGAACTTAGCACTACCTGAGATAATACCGTTCTTCGCCAATAGGCCCATGATGGCAAATACAGTTTGAGATTTGCCTGAACCTGACTCACCCACAATGCCAAGGGTTTCACCCTGTTCTAGTGAGAAGTTTAAATCGTTAACTGCGGTGACATTACCGTCTTGGGTAGTGAATTCGACACGCAGATCTTTGACATCTAATAAGCTCATTTCTACTTCCTTAATCTTATCTGTCTTTTGGATCTAGCGCGTCGCGCAGACCATCACCAACGTAGTTGAAGCAAAATAGCGTCACTACCATGAATATCGCAGGGAATATCAGTTGCCAAATAGCCACTTCCATCGTTTGCGCTCCTTCTTGAAGTAAAGCGCCCCAACTTGTCATTGGCTCTTGTACACCAAGACCAAGGAATGAAAGGAATGACTCCGTCAAAATCATACTTGGGATAAGCAGCGTCGAGTAAACCGCAACAATACCAAGAACGTTCGGTACGATATGACGAGTGATGATCTTCCAGTTACTCACACCACAAACATGCGCCGCTTCGATGAACTCTTTGCTTCGTAAGCTCAAGGTTTGGCCACGTACAATACGCGCCATATCAAGCCAAGCAATCGCACCGATAGCCACGAATATCAGAACGATGTTTCGACCAAAGAACGTCACCAGTACGATCACTAAGAACATGAAAGGAACAGCGTATAAGATTTCCAATATGCGCATCATGACTCGGTCAGTTCGACCACCAATGAAGCCCGATGTCGCGCCGTAAAGCGTACCGATAATCACGGCAACCAAGGCACCCAGTACACCCACCATCAATGAGATTCGGCCACCAATAAGCGTACGTACATACAAGTCACGCCCTAAGCTATCGGTACCAAACCAGTGAGACGCATTTGGCGCAGCATGCATCGCATACCAGTCAGTATCGTCATAGGCATAAGTGGCAATCATAGGTAGGAAGATCACCGCCAGTGTCATTAAGACAAGAATGAAAAGGCTCACCATCGCGGCTTTATTGCGCATAAAGCGGATACGAGCATCTTGCCATAAGCTGCGACCTTCGATTTCAAGGTTTTCCGAGAACTTCTCGATCGCGTCTAGATTCTTCTTTTTTGTTAACATAACCAAACTTCCCTGCTAGTAGCGAATCTTCGGATCAATCATTGCCAATAGAATATCGACGATGGCATTGAATAAGATAAATAGGAAACCAATCAAAATGGTGACCCCCATTACTAACGAGTAATCTCGGTTAAAAGCTGCATTAACGAATAACTTGCCGATACCAGGTAGACCGAAAATGGTTTCGATAACCACCGAGCCGGTGATGATGCCAACGAACGCAGGCCCCATGTAAGACACGACTGGCAGCATAGCAGGCTTTAGCGCGTGCTTAACGATAATGTACGAGTAGCTCAACCCCTTCGCACGAGCGGTACGAATGAAGTTACTGTTCAATGTTTCTATCATTGAACCACGAGTAATACGTGCAAACGTTGCCACGTAGAGCAAAGACATACCGATAACAGGCAGCGCCATGTATTTAAAGGAGCCGTCTAACCAACCGCCTGCTGGGAACCAACCCAAGTTAATTGAGAAGACATAGATCAGTGTCGGTGCGAGAACGAAGGACGGTAGCACGACCCCCAACATGGCCGTCGACATCACGGTGTAATCGACCCAGGTGTTTTGCCTTAATGCGGCAAACGTACCGACGGAGACACCCATAATGAGAGTAAAAATGAACGCGACCAAGCCTACTTTTGCTGAGACAGGCAAAGCAACGGCGATCAATTCGTTCACTGAATAATCGAGATATTTAAACGATGGACCAAAATCACCTTGAACAACGTTAGTGAGATAAGTCGTGTACTGTTCGAAAACAGGCTTATCTAACCCATACTTTGCTTCGATGTTGGCCATGACTTCCGGTGGAAGTGGGCGTTCGCTTGAGAACGGGTTCCCAGGTGCGTAACGCATAAGAAAGAAAGATACCGTGATCAACACCAACATGGTCGGTATCGCTTCGAATATCCTTTTCGCGATGAATTTAAGCATAAGCTCACTCTTTCAGTCTGTGACAATGTAATTTAAAAAATAAGAAAAAACAGAAAATACACTGCGTGCACCAGCCCTGAGACTGGTACATGCAGAGTTAATCTTAATTATTGTTATATCGGCTTAGTTGACTACTTAGCCTTGATGTAGAGATCTTTAGAGTAGATCTTCTCTTCTGGGTTATTTACTGGGAAGCCACCAACTTGTGGGTTCAGTAGACGAGATTTCACATACTGGTAAATTGGTGCAATCGGCATGTCTCTCGTTAGAAGTTTTTCAGCTTCTAGGTAAAGTGCCGTGCGCTCTTCTTCAGATGTTGAAGCAAGGGCTTTTTCCATTACAGCATCGTACTCTTTGCTGTCGTAGTGGATACCACCGGTTGTGTTCGTGCTCTTCATTAGCGTTAAGAATGAAGACGCTTCATTGTAGTCGCCACACCAACCTGCACGTGCCACTTCGAAGTTACCCGCATCTTTCGTTGATAGGTAAGTTTTCCACTCTTGGTTTTCTAGCGTTACGTCTAGGCCAAGTGTCTTCTTCCACATTGAACCAAGCGCAACAGCGATTTTCTTGTGGTTTTCAGATGTGTTGTAAAGAAGAGAGAACTTAAGTGGGTTGTCTGCACCAAAGCCAGCTTCAGTAAGCAGTTTCGCCGCTTCTGCATCACGTTCTTCCTGAGTCATAGTACCGTATGCTGGTACTTCAGGGTTGAAGCCTGCTGTGATTTCAGGTGTTAGGAAGTAAGCCGGTTTTTGACCTTGACCAAGAATGGCGTCGGTGACAATGTTACGGTCAATTGCGTAAGAGATCGCTTTACGTACACGAACATCGTCGAATGGTGCTTTCTTCGTGTTAAAGATGTAGTAGTAAGTACACAGGTTACCAACGATAGATAGAGACTCTGGGTGCTCTTTTTCTAGGCGGCGGAAGTGCTCATTTGGAATTTCGTAAGTCACATCGATTTCACCCGCTAGGAAACGGTTCATTTCGGCAACTTGGTTTTCGATAGGAAGGAATGTCACTTTGTTTAGCGTTGTGTTGTCGTTATCCCAGTACTTTTCGTTACGCTTCAGTACTAAACGCTCGTTCACAACCCATTGGTCTACAACGTACGCGCCGTTACCAACAAAGTTCTCAGGCTTCGTCCACTGATCGCCAAACTTTTCAACGGTTGCTTGGTGAACAGGTTTTGTCGTTGTGTGGCCTACCATCATTACGAAGTATGGAACGGGTGCGTCAAGCTCAACAACTAAAGTGTGGTCATCTAGTGCTTTAACGCCTAGCTCACTCTTGTCTTTTTTGCCTGCGACGATGTCTTTCGCGTTCGCCATCTTGGTGTATTCCATGTACCAAGCGTATGGAGAAGCGGTATTTGGATCAACGGCACGTTGCCAGCTGTATACGAAGTCTTGCGCCGTTACCGGATCGCCATTCGACCATACTGCGTCTTTACGAAGGTGGAATGTAAATGTTTGGTTGTCTGTTGTTTCCCAAGTTTCAGCAATACCAGGGATAGTATTACCTTCAGCATCTTGGTTCACCAAGCCTTCAAGAAGATCACGAATAACGTGAGATTCAGAAACACCCTGCGACTTATGAGGGTCAATCGTTGCGACTTCAGCACCGTTACCACGAACAATCTCTTGTACTTCTGCAAGTGTTGTTTCTGTGACTTCAGGTAATTGTGCAGGTTGTGCTGCTTGTTGTTTTTCTTCAGGTTTATCGCCACAACCAGTAAGCGCTAGAGACAGGCCCGCACTGATGAAAAGCGCGCGAGTGATTTTATTCTTGTACATGCTTTAACTCCAAGTTTTTTGTTTTGCATCCATGACATCTTTGCAGGTTACTAGTGTTACCAAACGGCTTGGCTACTAGTGATTTAGATTTATTTAGCGCAAAAAGTAAGCATTAAACTCTAAATCCACACAAAGATTGTGGCACACAGTAACAATCATCGAAGCGATTTACCATAAATACGAATCAGAAAAACCTATAATTCTAAAGCAAACGACATAAGTCAGTTAAAAACTCTGCCTTATACACATTTGATAGCCATTTAAAATAAAAACGACAATCGAGATAGACCATGGTGCCATAAAATCTAGCTATAAACACTTTTTTAGCATCTTATGCTAGTAATTAATCAATAATTTAACATTATGTTCATAGACAATCTAACTCAAAGTGACATTCATCTAATCGGACGTGTCAATCTGTGAAGGCTATCACTCTCCCTTTTTTCCATTATTTCTTAGCCCTGTTACATGCACCCAGGGGCATAATGACTAATTATTCATTGAATATGATTCTCTATTGTCATCGCCCCATCATTTTATGATTATTTATAATTTCTCCAGCCAAAAACCAAATAATCACTCCGTACTAGTACAGAGCTATACAGCTCAATGCGTAGAGGCAATGTCTTTCAATTGAGAGATAACTTCCGCTGGCGCAACTTTCCCTAGCTCATCGATACATTGCTCCGTTTTTTCATGTCCGTAGCGGGAATAAATATCACATACGGCATACAGGTGTTCTGGCGCTCCCGACAACAAGTAAGCCTGCTCAAAAGATTGAGTCGAATAGTCGATATCAATCGCTTCTTGTAAAACACCATTAATGTACCAGTAGTAGCTATTGTTGTTTGCAAGAGTCGCCGCTAAATGGCTTTCGCTCGCCGCACGCTCTTTCTGATTCAATCTAACTAGCGCCAATGACTTGGAGAAGTGTAGGTTCGCATTACTTGGGAGTTTCTCTATGGCTGTGTCTAACAATTCAACGGCGGCACCATCAAGCCCCTGAGCTCGATAGTTATCCGCAAGGCTAAGCCATACCTGAGGATTCTGCGGACTGTCACTCAACAATGCTTGATAGTTTTCCTGTGCTAAGTCGTAGTGTTTTGTCCAGCGGTAAGTATCAGCAAGCAGCAATCTGCTATCGAGACTGGTTTGCGTGCTTAGATGCGCGATCAACTCATCGCTCACTGTGATTAGCCTCTTCTTATCTTTCGAGGTTACCGCTCCTATTCCATTAAGATTATCCAGATCTTTTAGTAAACCCGATGCCGCCGTCATTCTGACGACCTTTACATCGTCGGACAACAATGGAGAGACAAGCCTCCAACGATATTCCAGTGGATACGGATCAGCACCAATGATCGCCGCCTCTCGAATAACCGAGCTCTCGTCTTTTAACCCTCTCGACACGGCTACAAGCCCATTCTGGCTGGGCTGCTCTCCAAGTGCTCGCAGGGCAGATGCCCTCTCGGCATCACTTAATCGAGTGTCTTGTGCTTGATAAGCTAGCTGTGAATTTCTATCAGCGTTAGAAATAGTGGACTGCTGAGGCATTTCTACCGCATTGCTTGGCGCGGTCAATTCAACCGAACTTGCCCAAACAGACGGAGCAACAAGCAAAGCTGATACAGCTATCGATAGTAGTTTTTTCATCGTTACAATCCTCAAAACTTGGTTTCAAACGTTGCTGGCGTCTTCATGCGTTTTTTCAGCTCAGCATCGCTGTATTTTCCGTGCGCGACGGGGTGTTTCGTTGCGCGCAGAATGTAAGCCATCGAACGATCAACGTGAGAGAAAAACTTATGCCAACCCGCGCATAGATAGTTCAAGCCAGGCTCACCAGAGCGAGTGCGAATGAAACGATTCTTTGGGCATTCGCCATGACAGGCAAACTGATAATCACAGGCTTGGCACTGAGAGGTAAGCGTTCGTGTTTTAGCAAAACCAAACTGTTGCTGTTTCGGTGAGTACGCCAATTCATCAAGCTTTTGATGATGAATATTGCCAATCTTATATTCTGGGTAGACGTAGTGGTCACAGGTGTAAACATCGCCATTGGGTTCCATCGCTAGCCCTTTCCCACACAAATCACTGAGGGTACAAAGCGGGTTCCTACGGCCCATCCAGGCTTCAAGGCTCGCCTCGAAATACTGAACAAAAACCTGACCAATGTCGCGCTTAACCCACTCATCGAAGATAGCAATCAAGAAATTCCCCCACGCTTGGTCAGAGACGCACCATGGCTCCACGACTGACTCTTTTCCGCCTGGGATGAGGCGTTTATCCCCCTGTTTAGGCTGGTCATTCGCAGACCATGTTTGTGGCGCCGTATCACGAAAGGTTTTTTGTTCTACGATTGGGATGAATTGCATTTGAGGCGACTTCACTTCATCGCGCAAGAAACGGTACACCTCAAGGGCATTCTGACTCGTTAGGTTATTCACACAGGTTAATGTAGCGAAATTCACATTGTGTTTATGAAGCAGTTCAACCGCTGCCATCACCTGTTTGAATGTTCCCTTCCCTGCGCGGTTTGTACGATACGCATTATGAAGCATTTCTGGGCCATCAATGCTAAGCCCAATAAGGAATTTTTGTTTTCCTAGAAATTCGCACCACTTGTCGTTGAGCAACGTCCCGTTGGTTTGAAGGTCGTTAGAGATCGCGACACCCTCTGGCTGGTATTTTTTTTGCAGCGCGACAATCTTTTCAAAATACTCAAGGCCCAGCATGGTAGGCTCGCCACCCTGCCATGAAAAAATGATTTCGGGCGTGTTCTGGCCTTCGATGTATTGCTTAATATAGGCTTCAAGTGATTCATCATCCATCTTTGGAGAACAGCCTTTTTTGTACTCCAATAAATCCTGCTTACTTAGGTAATAACAGTACGTGCAATCAATATTGCATGCCGCACCGATAGGTTTCGCCATAACGTGCATTCGTTTAGAAGCCTTTCCGTTATATTGAGGGCCTTGAGTAATATGCATGATTCATTTACCTATTCTGAGTTCTTGCCTCCTATACTACGACCCCTTGTCAGCAGGGGCTTGTTATACCCGTTATAACCATTTGGAATGCCATTCGCGGATAAAATATCCCCTCTTTCGTCTCTATGGGGTCCATGATGAATTCATTCAATTACAAACCATTAGCCTGCACGTGCACTATCGCCATAACCGCTTTGATTTCAGGGTGTGCGACTGCACCTTCTCATCCACTCGCTGAGAAAATTGACGCTGACATGGTGCTTGTCGAAGGCGGGCATTTTCTAATGGGTTCCAATGATGAGTCTGCTTCAAAAGCTGAGCAACCGGCTCGCGAGGTGACGGTCGACAGTTTCTATATTTCCCGTTTCGAGGTCACTCAAGAGATCTTTGAATCCGTCATGGGCTCTTCTCTAAGCTACTTCAAAGACCCTCAGGTTCCCGTCAACAATTTGAGTTGGCAGCAAGCCAATTACTTCATTGGGGAATTAAATAAGCTGACAGGGGAAAATTACCGACTGCCGACGGAAGCTGAATGGGAATTTGCAGCAAAAGGTGGCAATGAGAGCCAAGGGTTTACCTACAGCGGGTCAAACAATATTGATGATATCGCCTGGTATGCCGGAAACGCCAAAAATAGTGCGCACCCTGTCGGGCTAAAACAGCCAAATGAACTAGGCTTATACGACATGACAGGCAACGTTGGCGAATTCGTTATCGATGCCTTTGATGACACTTACTATCGATTCGGTCCGACCGACAACCCAGTTAACGCAAAACACAGCGACATTAACCTGTCTCATAAGTCGGTTCGTGGAGGCAGTTTTGCTTATGACACAGATGAATCAGAGAGCTTTCGTCGAGATTTCGCCAGCCAATCGATCATTATGTCAGACATGGGATTGCGCCTAGTAAAAGACCACTAATTAATACAACGTCAATTGGCTTAAAACAACCGATAAAGGACTCGCCATGCACAACTCCACATCATTGGGCTTCATCCGCTCTGGAATCACGCTTGCTCTGCTCTGCGCACTTCCTGTCATGGCTGCAGAGAGTAAACCAAAATTGGTTTTGCAGCTCACTGTTGACGGCCTAAGAGCCGATTTACTTGAACGGTATAAGCATAACTTTGGTGACGATGGCTTTCGTTACTTGATGGACAATGGCGCGTATTACACCAATGCCCACTATCAACACGGCAATACAGAAACCATTGTGGGACACGTCTCTCTTGCCACTGGAGCACCACCGAGCGTTCATGGCATGGTGGGGAACGTTTGGTACGATCGCAGTGAAGAGCGCTTGGTTTACAATGTCGAAGACGGCAACTACGCCATGCTCACCTCAGGCGCTGGCGTTGATAAAGCAACAGAAATCGATCCTACACAAAAAACAGCGGTGGGCGATGGCCGTTCCCCCGAGCCTATTCTATCCACCACATTCAGTGATGAGTTGACTGTTTCAACCAGCGGTCAATCAAAGGTGTTTGGTGTGTCTATTAAAGACAGAGGGGCGATATCCCTTGCAGGACACAGCGGTAAAGCATTTTGGTTCTCCAAGGCTCAATCGGAATTCGTCACCAGTGATTACTACTATGATGCCTATCCGAACTGGGTGTCGCGCTGGAATGAAAAAGCGATGCCTAGCCAATACTCGAAACAGAGATGGGATCTTTCACTCCCTCGAGAAGACTATACACTCATAGAACATGGTAACGATCATAAGGTCGACCTCGGTGGATTCAAGCGCACTTTCCCTCACCCATATGGTCCTGCCAGCTACAAATACTTCAGCACTATGCTGACCGTCAGCCCTGCGGGTGATGAAATAACGGAGAACTTTGCCACGACACTTCTATTGCAGGAGCAACTAGGAAAAGGCGACGTGACCGATTACCTATCAGTGAGTTTTTCATCGAATGACTATGTCATTCACCTGTATGGGCCAGAAAGCCTAGAAGCGGAAGACAATCTGATTCGACTTGATAGGACCATTGCTAAACTGCTTAAAACGGTAGATGAACAGGTGGGTTTAGATAAGACATTAATCGTATTGTCGGCCGACCATGGCGTGCCTGAGTCCTCGCCTGCAGCGAATGGGCTCGGCTTTAATCAAGCACAATACTTCAATAAAGAGACCTTACTTTCTCAGGGTGTTGAGCAGAGGTTAAAAAGTGAGTTCGGGTTAAGTAAAGACGCGATTAGACTCTATGCGCAACCGTACATTTACCTCAACCATGAAGTCATTGCCAAGAAAAAGGTCAACCTAGCCGCGGTACAAAACGCCATTGCTGACGAAATGTCCAAAGTGAAAGGCGTCTCTTTCGCTGTGTCTAGCAGTGATATTGCCGCAAACCGAGTGCCGGACACCCACATCATGCAACTAATTAAAAACAACTATCACCCTGCACGATCGGGTGATGTTTACATTGTCTTCGCGCCGCGCAGCTACATCAATGACATGGATGGCCTTCAGATCGCGTCGACTCATGGGTCGCCTTGGCGTTATGACACACATGTCCCTGTCATTTTTGCTGGCTTCGATGTCAAAGCTCAAACGATCAGCAGAGAAATCACCCCGTATGACATTGCGCCAACGCTCTCAAATAAGCTTGGAATAACACAGCCTAGTGGCTCTATTGGTAAGGTACTGAATGAGGTAACTCAGCCATAAGGTCAACACTGTAAATCGTTGCCCCTATGATCAGAATACTCAGCGCTAATAGCAGCCATTAGGGGTGACAGCGTCCGCTAACAACAAACGTTAAATCAATAAAACGGCCTCACTTAATCAGTGAGGCCGTTTACAATTTTAAGAAACACGGTCTTGTGCATTGACGAAAGCCAATGATCCAAGAACGTGTCACTCACTATGGCTCATTTCACAAGGCAGGGGCAAGAGTGAGGTAAGACTAAGTTCACGCTATTTGGCATAACATCAAAGCGTATCTTGTTTGAACGATAAGGCTCACCATCCAAGTTAATGGGTAATGGTTGAGGGAAATCGACCTCTAACCAACTCGCCTGAGTATGTACGACAAACTCGCCATCCTGAGCAGGTTGTTTTATCTCTTCAATAACCTTTGGTAAATCCGACGGTAAAAACGCTTTGACTAAAGTGAGATCCATCAAACCATCATTAATAAATGCATTGGGCGCCAATTCTTGGCCTCCACCGGCTAAACGTCCATTACAAAATGCACCCACTAATATATCTCCCGAAAACGACCCCTTCTCGATGGTCAATGTTCCGCTGTATGGCTTAAAGCCTAGTGCTTTCACAACACCCGTTAAGGTATACGCACCACCGCCAAGAAAGTTTTTCAACTCAACGGGAGTTTCTGCAGTAATTTCAGCCCCAAAGCCAGCCGCGGCAATATTCATAAAATAGCGATCATTGGCCCGCACGCTATCTACCCAATAGGCTTTACCTTTAATGGCTAATTCGAGGGCAGAGCTTAGTTCATTGGGTATCAAGGTGGCGGTAGCGAAATCGTTGGCCGTGCCCATCGGGATAATGGCGAGTTCAGGTCGCTCTTGCATAGGCCAATAATTTAGCGCATTGACTGCCTCATTGACCGTACCGTCGCCACCTGCCACCACAATTCTCGATATTCCATCGTGAATCGCTTCGCCGACTAGCCGAGCCATATCAGCCGATTCCCAGGTCACTCGAACTTCGATATCTAAGCCAAGATCTCTCGCGTCATTGATCGCTTGCCTAAGCTCAGGAGAGCCTGCTTTCTTTCCATTTAATATTGCACGAATGCGGGCCATTACTGTTCCTTATTGAGGGTTCGAGATATTTTTTACCGCCAACTTTACCTTATCTCTTAGCCATTTATGGCTAGGTTCATTAGTGCGACTTGGGTGCCAAACCATGCAGAGGTCCAAATTTGGCAGCTCAAACGGTAATGCCAGTGTTTTAACCTGATATTTCTTGGCAAAGCACTTCACAGAAGAAAGAGGCATCACACCGATGTAATTAGACGATTCAATCACGGGCAACATTTCGACTACGCCAGCGGCTCGGTACACGATATTTCTTTTCTCTAAATCAGCATAGTCTTCTGAACTCAATAAGCTCTTACGCGAATGCCAACGTGAAACCACAACATGGCCTTCATGAAGAAATTGCTCCATGGATATTGAATCCCCCAGCCTTGGGTGATCTTCACGGCAAACCACCATCAGCTCTTCTGTCGAGATAGGTTCATGCTTGAGCAAGGTTCGGCCTCGCGGCGTCATATCAATGACTAAATCGTGTCGCTGTAAACGCAAGTCTGATTCATAGTCTTCCGTAAACAGTGGGTGTACTTCTAACGCGATAGTAGGCGCAACGTCGCTAATAAGCGCCATCACTTTGGGTAGCAGCTCATAGCTCGCCGCTGACACACAGGCAATAGAAAAGACTCGGTTCGATGTCTTGGGGTCAAAATCCCGAGAATCCGACAAGGTAGAAGTGAAGTTCTTAAGCGCCGCCGCCATCGCTGGATAGATATCACTGGCAAACGCTGTCGGATCAACGCCCGAGGTTGTGCGGTGAAAAAGTGGCTCATCGTAAATATCTCTCAGTCTCGCCAGTGCTTTACTCACCGCGGGTTGACTGATGCTCATTCGACTCGCCGCCTTCGACAAACTTCGCTCTTCGTATATGGCGACAAAAATAGGAATGAGATTAAGCTCGGTACTTTTCATACTGTTCCATGATCGTTTAGCGTGCACTCTATGAAGACATAGTAGGAAACACGCTGTGATAGTTCGATAGGTATTATCTAAACTTGTGTGCCACGTCGGTTAATAAGGTCTGTTAAAACCGCCAGTTAAAAGGTCAGTTAAAACGGCCAGCAAGACTGTCGTTTGAAGATGACCCATCCATACAAGGCATTAAATTGGCCGTGACGTCTTCACCACCGCTGAACGCTAGAAAACTCAAGCGCTATTACACGTTGAGTTTTCTCTTTAATCCGACTCTATTTTTTCGCTTGGTCAGACGAAGGATGTTCTCGTTTGACGATAGCGTCCAATGAAGGTAACGCTTTGGGCAAAACAAGCCATGAACGTCTTTGAGACTTGCGCCGAATTGAACGCCACAAACGTTTAAAAATCTTCGGGTCTTCTTTTCCTTGTTGTAGCCCAGAACTGTCGGCCTGCCATTGTGGGTCGCGGTCCACAAGGCTTAACGTTAAAGCCGACGTTTTGAGTCTTAACTGGCGATAAACCAATGTTCGAAGCCGCGGCCAATCTTTGGCATTCATCAGTCGACGAAAAATCAGCCATTCCGGCGTGGGTCTATCGCGATAGTAGCGACGCATCACGATAACCGCGCCAGCCAAAGTAAGTATCGTGACGAGAATGACGCTCAAGTGAAAGCGATAGGCTTGGACAAAAGACTTAACCGTATGGGCGGCAAAGAAAGATTGACCTTCAACCGTTACTGTTTCTAAGGTCTTGGTTTCGCTGTTCCACCACTGAAACTGATAATCAGGCAGCGTAAATTCACCACCTTGCTGAATGACATAAATCGATTCCTCTATACGGCTTGAGCGATAGTCTCCTCTCTCTTGTGTATCGTCTAAAATGTGCGGCTGTGGGTACGTTTGATAATGCGGTGTCGCGCTCTGTTCCAGTAAATCAGGTAACAATATAGACAACGAATCTTTCGCTCTCACCTCAACCTTGCGCGTTATCGCTCCACCAACCTTTATCTCTTCGCTCGACTGCTGCCAGGTTTGTTTCACTTCTACGTCCGTTGCGCTAAACCACGGTGTTGAGTCACTCAACCGCCCAGATGGAAGAGTGGCTTCAAACTGAATAGGCGGGGTGTATAAAGTGCCCGCAACGTTCGACCCATCTGGCGCAGAGACTTGAACCTGAACCGCGATTCTAGGGATCACAAACACACCAGAGCTTAGCGGATAGAGGGTGACCTCCCAACGCTGACGAGACCACGTCTGTCCGTCTTTACGCTCAGTGTAGTTGGTGGCGAGCAGATTTCGTTGCTTCGCTATCAGGTTTGGAACCTCGACCGAGCCGATGCGAGTCCCTCCAGTAAGCCAGCGTGGTGTCGCCACTTCAATGGTCAATATCACTTGTTCATTCACGCTGTATTGACGGTCGCTGACGATGACATCACGACGTGACGAGGCGTTATCAGAGAGATCTTTTCTATCGCCAACCCAAGCAACCAATTCAACGTCGTTACTCTTGAGAAGATCATGGATGTTGAGCGCGAAAGCTTGCCCACTCATCACCATCGAGGCGATGCAAATTAGAAAAGGCATCACAAAGGACACACGCTTCTGCACTGTAAACTCTACTATTCTCATTGCGACCTCTCCTCAGTAACCCCTGTTCTAGAGGCTTCACGTAACTGAATTTGAAACTTCGCTCTTAGAAAATACTTGGGGTCAGCCTCCACCCTTTTTAACCACTTATCAGCCAATTCGTCACTTCCTAGGATTTCACGCGCGTTTAACGTCTCTTTCAACATCAATTCCGCGGCTGTATTTTCTTCAGCGCCATCCCCGGTTCTTGGTTTGTCATCATCAAGTTCAAAAGACTCCTCTGGGCCATCGGTGGTGCCAGATTGACTTTCACTGGTTCGGTTTACCTCTTCAATAATGCCACGAAACACCGCGAGGTTATGTTCAACATCCAACCGAAGAGTCGGATTGAGGTCTTTTTTGCTCGCCAGTGCCTCTAGCAAATCGCGCGCGGCCAAATACTCTCTCTGTCTCGCCAGTGCGCTAGCCGCGTTGTATAGCCCAAGATCACTCGTGACCCCTGCCGTACTTTCCACCTGCAAGAACGCACTGTGGGCAAGCCTAAACTCCGACGCGTAATAATAAGCCGTGCCTTTATGCAAAGGGTCGTCAAAGTGCTTCGCTGCTTCAAGGTAATCTTGCTGGTTAAAATGCCTTTGCCCTTGTTGATTTGGCGTGAGCCATAAATCCCACCACCACTGCTCTGCTTTATTCCAGGCGGTCAGCGTTTCCGTCTCAGGCACAGAGTCAGCCGTTAAATGCACCGTTTTTGCGGCAAGGTTGGGGGAATAGCTGACAACAGATAGAGTGAGCCCCACAACACACCATTGAACCAACCAACCCTTTCTAAACCACAGCAACATGATGAGTGCGATAGGAATCAAGAGACCATAGCCCATGTCTTTCCATGGCATTGAGGATTCACCATTGAGCTGCATATTGCGTTCAATTGCTCGGCTCAAGGCTGCCACGTCACTATTATCGACAGTCACTGCTACTAAACGCCCGCCCGTTTTGCTCGCCAATGACGCCAACGAATCCCAATCTATCGGGTTCTTGCTGTCTGTATTTTTGCTTCCAGCCGCCAAAATCAATAATTGGTAAGGCGATTGTTCAAAGTACGATTCATAGGCCTGAATCGTTGCAGGGTTCACCCCATCCGTCACTAACAGGACGGTGGAGCCCAACTCACCAGACAGTTGTTGGTCAAACAATGGAATTGCGTTTTCTGCTCTCTTCCCATCAACGGGCATGATTTCGGGGGTGATGGCGGCAAGAAATGGCTCAAATACTTGGCTATCTTGAGTAACTGGCATGGCCACATGGGCACTGCCTGAATACACCACAAGCCCCGTACTTCCGCCTGCACGAAGGGCAAGGAGATCGCGAATTTTTTGTTTAGAACGTTCAAGTCGACTCGGTGGAAGATCCTTCGACAACATCGATTCGCTGTTATCTAACACCACCAGCATCGACGCTTTGTCTTCACCAAAAGGTGACGCCTCACGCTGCCAGCTTGGGCCTGCACAAATCACGATGGCGATGGTCACGATCACCATCAAGAGTTTAAGCGGCAGCTGTTTGCGCCACCCCGTTTCACCGATCGTCAGCGCTGATCTTAAATGTTCGGGTAGAATGTCTTTCCACGAAGGTTGGCTCTCTTCTCGCCAACGCAGCCAAAGCAATAGCACCATTGGAATAAAAGCCAGCAACCAGAATGGTCGAATGAAGTGAAACTGAGTGATCACCTGCTTAACCGATAGAGAGTCAAAAGAGAGAAAATCAAACATGCTCTTGCCCCTCTTCCTTTACCTGTTGATCAGCCGCCTGTTGTGTGTGCTTGGCAAGATTCCTCTGCTTTCTTCTCAGCGTTGCGAGACTGAATGCGGTCAAATACATAATAACCACCATCGCCATTAGATAATGATGCAGCCCCTGCTTTGGCCGATAACTTGTACTTTCATACAGTTGAGGTTCAAGCTCGCCTATTGCGTCATAAGCGGCGGATAACTCATCGCGATTCAGCGCTTCAAACGCTTCTCCTCCCGACTCTTTAGCGATGCGGTCAATGGTCTCCATATCTAAGGCCGTTTCCCCCACCGTTTGTGGATCGCCCATGGCAATAACATGGATACGAACCCCCTTCGCTTTCGCGACTTTGGCCGCATCAACGGGCTCAACAAAGCTGCCTGTGTCATTGCCATCGGTTAACACAATCACGACTTTCTCTTGTGATGCCTTGCTGCTCTGTTCAAACACCTTGATGGACAGTCCAATAGCGTCCCCAAGATGGGTGCTTTGCCCTGCCATCGCGACATCCGTTTGCTCTAGAAGCTCAAGCCATACCGATTGATCGGATGTAAAAGGGGTTTGCACAAAAGCCGCATCACCAAACAAAATCAAACCCAGACGATCACCCTCACGGGTTTTGACAAAATCACTGAGTACCTGTTTTGCCGCGTCTAGCCTTGTGATTCTCTCACCAGTTAACGCTGTGAAATCTTCTTCTGCCATTGAACCGGATAAATCGACCACTACCATCACATCGCGGCCAAGCTGTTCACGGACTTGAGGCTCACCAAGAACGGTCGGTTTAGCCAATGCGCACACTACAAGTAACCAAGTGAGTATTAGGGTCGCACGCTGCCACCAACTGGGCGTAAGCTGACTTGCCCCTTCTGATGGTGTTTCACCAATGGCGCTCACTAAGTCATCAAAGAATGGC
>NZ_MCWZ01000066.1 GCF_002877365.1 Vibrio sp. 10N.261.55.A7 | reverse complement strand
TGTTCAAAAACAACCTTGCGCCCTAGCCCCGTTTTCGACATCAACGTCTCTTTTGTTGAAGCCTTTCGAGCCTGACCTTTATTCGCATTTTTCTTGCTCGCTTTATCAATCATCGACAGAGCGACATCAAACAAAATACTTTGAGGCACACACGCGTCAACCACACCGAGCTTTTTCGCCTTTTTAGCGCGTAGTTGCTTACCGGTCAGAATCATATCGAGTGAAGGGAGCAATCCTATTAATCGTGGTAATCGTTGCGTACCACCGGAACCTGGGAGCAGTCCAAGCTGAACTTCAGGCAACCCAAGCCTCGTCTTATCTGAATCGGTACAAACACGGTAATCACACGCCAGCGCTAACTCTAAGCCGCCGCCTAAACACGGCCCATGAATGGCTGCAACAACAGGGTAAGGCAGATCAGACAGCGCCTGGAACATCTCTTGCCCTTGCTTAGCCAAGGCTTGCGCTTCACTGGCTGTGGTACACGCAGCCAGCATTCGAATATCGGCACCGGCAATGAAGTTATCCGGCTTTTCAGAGTAGATCACTACCCCTTTGACCTCATTTTGATACGCTTCGAGTTCAACAAAGATATCTTTCATTTCATCGGCAAACGCCGCCTGAAGAGTATTCATTTTTTCGCCTGGCACATCAATGGAAAGCCAAGCCACTTTGTTTTCATCTACTTTTAAATGGAACACTTTAGATTGTGACATTATTCAACCTCCAAAATCATCGCTGCGCCAAGTCCACCCGCTGCACAAGCAGTATTCAGTGCCAATCCACCACCACGACGTTTTAATTCACGCAGAGTTTGAGTCATCATACGCGCGCCCGTTGCTGCAAATGGGTGCCCATAAGCCAACGATCCGCCTAGCACATTGAATTTATCCATATCAATTTCACCTATCGCTTTCTCTCGTCCAAGGTGCTGTTGTGCAAAGCTGTCGCTCGCGAACATTTTCACATTAGACAAGGCTTGCGCGGCGAAAGCCTCGTGCATATCAATTAAGGTCAGGTCCGAAAGTTCTATTCCAGCGCGGGCTAACGCTAATGGCGTTGCGTAAGACGGCCCCATCAGCATGTCTTTTTCAACGCCAATCGCTGAGAAGGCGTAAGAACGAATAAAGCCCATGATCTCTAATCCAAGTTCTTTGGCTCTGCCTTCGCGCATTAGCATCACAGCCGCTGCCCCATCGGTAAGAGGCGTACTGTTTGCAGCGGTCACTGAACCGTATTGTCGATCAAAAGCAGGGCGCAGTTTTGCGTAACTTTCAAGCGTAGAATCCAATCGAATGTTGTTATCTTTACTTATCCATTTCTTATAAGGTTCAGGGAAGGCTGTCATTACCTCCCCTTCGATTTTTCCTTCATCCCATGCTTGCGCCGCTAAGGTGTGAGATCGGTGAGCGAGCGCATCTTGGTCTGCACGAGAAATGCTATGCGTTTTTGCCATTTGCTCTGCCGTTTGTCCCATTGAAATACCCGTTGAGTATTCAGCAACGGCAGGCGGCACTGGAACAAGATCTTTAAAGGAAAGGTTCTTTAGAATATTAAGTTTTTGGCCAACCGTTTTGGTTTTACTGAGAGCCAATAGATTTGCGGCTAGCTTTTTCGAGACACCAATAGGTAAAACAGAAGAAGAATCTGCCCCACCCGCGATACCGATATCAATCGTTCCAGATACGATACTTTCAGCGACGTTCGCTGCAGATTGGAAACTGGTTGCACACGCTCTTGTTACACTGTAAGCGTCGGTGTGGATATTCATACCCGTACCCAACACGATTTCACGCGCAATATTGGGCGCTTCTGGCATTTGAACCACTTGTCCAAACACAACTTGATCGATGAGTTCTGGTGGCACTTCGCTGCGAGCCATCATTTCGTTAACGACCATTTTACCAAGGTCGACGGCTGGCACTTGGCCAAATTCGGTACTTTGACGAGCGAAAGGGGTTCGCAATCCCGCAACAACAGCAATACGTTCACCGGAACGTGTTTGCAGAATCTGCTTATTAAAATTATTTGGCTTACCCATTTGTTCTCCTTACATTCGTCGTTCAACATTAGAGGTCAGACCTGATGTATTGTAACGAAATTGTTAACTCAATCAAACGCTCGTTTGAATAAACGTGACCTAACCAGTATAGAACGGAAAATGTACAATGATGTTCAATGAGGGAAAGAGGCTAACAAGTTGATTTTTATGAGAGAAGGAATTTGGGCAAAAAAAAACCACACAAAGCTGTGTGGTTGGAATGTATATAAAGCAATTAACTTACGCCAATTGAAAAAATCAGTTTCCTGATTAGGAGAAAGTAAAGTCAGCCTTCAAAAGGAAGTGTCATCTTGCTCAACACGCTAATTCAAAAGAACTAACTAGATGACAGTTGTACTATAGCTTCAATAGGGTATAAGATTTTGAAGTAGATCAATTTTACTTCAAGTTTTGAAGCCATTGACCCCTAGATGGAGACTTTTGTGTCAATAATCGATTTGTTTGGAAATAAAAAACCAAAACGTACGGTCAACTCTGATATGGATAAACATAGAAAATACGAAGCGCTTGTGCGCGCCTATCATCGTGACCTATTCCGATACGGATATTGGCTTTGTAAAGATAAAAGCATTGCCGAAGATCTCGTTCAGGAAACGTGCCTAAGGGCGTGGAAATCATTAGATAGTCTGCAAGATGAAAAGGCTGCAAAATCATGGCTTATTACCATATTGAGACGTGAAAATGCACGACGCTTTGAAAGAAAACAGTTCGATCTTGTCGACATCGATGACTACGGTAATGACGCCATTGTCAGCGACGACCCACATCACCAATCAGAATGGTTACAGACTCTGATCATGAAACTGGATGTGGAATATCGCGAGCCACTATTTTTACAAGTGGTGGGGGGGTTTAGCGGTGAAGAGATCGGCTCTATCCTAGAACTGAACAAAAATACCGTAATGACACGCTTATTTAGAGCACGTAATCAATTAAAAGAGATGATGGATTCATCGCAGTCTACAAGAGGGCAGCAAAATGGATGATTTAGAATTTCGCCGCCAAGTTATGTCGGATCCAAAGTATCGAGACAATGACATTCTAGAAGCCATTAGCTCTAGTGAAGCTAATAGTAAATTCTTAGATGAGGTCATCGACCTCGATGCACAAATACTTAACGCAATGAAAACCGATGTTCCCGATGATCTTGCTGATAGGATTTTGTTTAACCAGCCTAACGATACTTCCAACGTCGTCAGGCCAACCTTTGTAAAACGTTCAATGGCCCTAGCCGCTTCGGTTGCCTTCGCTGTTGGTTTATTTGCAGGGCAAGTCAATTGGGGCAACCTGCTTGTACCACATGCGCAAGCAAGCCTTGCAAACACAGCCATGGAACACGTTATAAATGAGAAAGCTTTTATTGCGCCATTAGATGAGCAAGTAGGCAGTTTCCAGATTAACGTTAAAATGCAGCCTTTTAACATGAAGTTTGATCAAGACTTCCCCTATCATGTCTATTACCTTAACCATTGTGGCTTTGGTGATTCGAATGCGATGCACATGGTATTCAAAGGTGAAAAAGGTAGAGTGACGCTTTTTGTTACCAACATTTTTGAGCAAGACCGTAATGAGTTCAATAAAGAGGGAATGACCGGAATTGTCGAACCAATGAATAATGCCAGCATGGTCGTTGTCGGAGAAGAAGGCGAAGATGTCGCTAAAATTGCGGAAAAACTCACCTCTATGGTGATCTTCACTCAATAGCAAGTAATCATTCTATTAAATGGCTCTAGTTTCATATTAGAGCCATTTTTTTGCGTATTTTATAGAGCTAAAACTCTAAAAACAGTGTTTTATTCCCTTTTTCCTGTCAGTTCGCCATCATTTCGGTAATTTTACCGCCTAAATTAAAGGTGGTCGGATTTGTTTGCTATATACTTGAGTCTAGGATCAGCCACCACTGAGCATTTGCTCAAATATATCGCCCATCTAGAGGCGAATATTACAAAAAGGAAAAAGCAACTATGAACAACTCGCGTCTGTTTAAAAAATCGCTTCTCGCAGTGACTATTGCCTCAGCTTCTCTTGCCTCTGCGCAAGTAGCAGCAGCAGGTTTCCAACTCAACTCTCAATCAGCAACCGGTCTAGGCCGTGCTTTCGCTGGTGATGCTGTTATTGCCGATAACGCATCTGCTATCTCTCGCAATGCGGCTGCACTCGCGTTGTTTGATCGCACTGAAGTGTCTTTGGGTGCTAACGTTATTCAGTCTGAAGTTGACATTACAGGTTCAACTTATACTTCCCCATTAGGTTCTCAGTCTGTAAATGACACACAAAATGATGCGACCTCATTTGTACCTAACCTTTTCATCGCACACCCGATCAATGAACAATTCGCTGTTGGTTTCGGTGCGTACTCTAACTTTGGTACTACTAATGAGTTTGATAATAACTGGGGGGCAGGAACAGGTACTCTTTATATTGATAGCCCTGTAACTCAAAACCCAACTGCAGTTGTTCCTGGCGCAGATGCATTTGGTGGTACTACTAATGTAAGCTCTATGAACCTTCTTTTTGCTGGTTCATATCGTATCAACGAACAGTGGAGCGTTGGTGGTGGTATTGACTTCGTCTACGGTGAGGGAGAACTAAAGAGAAACTCTACAATGAACGTAGAAGTCGGCTCACCTGGCGCATCCGTTCCTACTGGCACTACATCAACTCAAAACCTGATGGATGTTGATGCCTCTGGTTGGGGCGTTGGCTTCAACCTTGGTGCCGTTTACGAAATGAACGAGAACAACCGTTTCGGTCTAAGCTACCACTACAGCCCTGAAATCGAAGCAAGCGGCACAGTTTCTTACCAAGGCAACGCTAATATCGGCGACCTGAAAATGCCACTGCCTTCAATGGCTGAGTTCTCTGGTTACCACCGTATTGAAGACACTAAGTTTGCGGTCCACTACAGCATTCAGTACATCAGCTGGAGTGACTTTGATGCGCTTGTAACAACAAGCGGCCAAAACATTAAAGATTACAAATGGAAAGATACCTTCCACTACTCAATCGGTGGTACGTACTACATCAACCAAAACTGGGAAGCACGTATTGGTTACATGTTTGACGAAGGCGTTCAAGATACACTGACTTCAGTGTCTGTACCGGATTCAGACCGTCAGTGGTTCTCAGCGGGTGCGAGTTACCACTTCAACGCAGACCAAACACTGGATCTGGGCTTCACTTACCTAGTGGGTGAAGACGTTGCCGTAACTGATACTATCAGTACTACTTCTGGTGATTTGGTACTAAATACAACAACGAAAGCGACCGCTATTCTATTCGGTGCTCAGTACACACACAGATTCTAATTCCGTATCTGCACTGTACTTTAAAGGGCTGGTTATCCAGCCCTTTTTGTTTTTCTCACTCCCTTCAATCGCCATTTCCCGTAGAAACCTGTGATTTCGTATCACAACTGTTCGCCGAAATAATTAAACACTTCCTTAACATCCAGTTTTTAACTCTACCAATGCTCAATATCAAAGATGTTTAAACCAAATACGTGTCTGTAGCTATTTTTAATTTTTAAAGTAATAACTCTAAAAGTAACATTCAGTCCCTATATGGATTTAACTGAGCGAACATTACAATGAAATTTAGCTGCACTCGTAAAACAATTCTATCAACCGCTATCTCTATCGGACTGCTTTCTACTTCTACTTTCGCTTCGGCAGCTGGCTTCCAGTTGGCTGAATATTCAGCAACAGGTCTGGGTCGTGCCTACGCTGGTGAAGCAGCAATGGCTGATAATGCGAGTGCACAATGGCGTAACCCAGCAATGCTTACATACCTAGCTGGAACACAAATCTCTGTGGGCGCTATTTATGTCGACCCTAATATTGATGTTAATGGACAAATTAGTGGTGCCCTCAATACTCAATCAGATGATTTTGCCAATAGTGCAGTTATTCCTAATTTCTATTTTTCACATCAGCTAAATGAACAGTTCTTTATGGGTGTTGCCTTAGGCACAAACTACGGCATGGAGACCAAACTTGATGACAACTTTGCTGGCAACCACTTTGGTAACGAAGCCATGGTTAAAACAATGGAAGCTAACCTAAACCTTGCCTATCAGCTCAACCAGGCCATAAGTTTTGGTGGTGGTTTGCGATATGTCATGGGTGAAGGTCACTTTGGTGCAACCTCTCCAGCGCAATCAGAGCCAACACTCCCTAAAGGTACAACGTTGAAATACATGGAAGGTGACGATACAGCATGGGGCTGGCAATTAGGCACTGCGTGGCAGATTAACGAAGCGCATCGAGTTGGCTTCGCGTATAAATCGGAGGTCGATCTTAAGCTTTCTGGCTATGCTGAGGGACTCGGTTTTGGGCTGCCTGCCGGTACTCGTGATAATGGTTATATGAACCTTGCCCTGCCCGCGACAGCAGAATTAGCAAGTCATCATCAACTGAACGAGAAATTGGCTATCCATGCCAGCATTAATTGGACAGACTGGAGCAGTTTCGAAAAGTTAGAAGCGCATCTTGAGAACTACGGCACTCACATGGTGAAAGTCGAAAACTGGGAAGACAACTACCGTTTTGCCTTAGGTGCAACTTACCAGCTAAATCAGAAAATTGCGTTACGCAGTGGTATCGCCTACGACATGTCAGCGGTGAGTGATACGAATCGTACTATTACCATCCCAGAAACCGACCGTACTTGGTTAAGTGTTGGAGCAAGCTATGAAGTCAGCTCTCAACTCAGCTTTGACGGTGGATTCACTTACATCTTAGCGAAAGATGCGGATATTAAAGAGTCAAGAGGTTATGAATCTGATGATACTGCGCAAGCGATTGGTGGCGCGTTCACGGGAACGACATCTGGCAGCGTGTGGCTCATTGGTGTTCAGGCAAACTATACGTTTTAGCCCAATAATTTAACAGCAAAAATAAAAAGGTGAACCGCTTGGTTCACCTCTCTTTTTTACTGTATTTTCTAGAATTCTTCATCCAAATAATCATCGAGGAAATCTTCTTCTTCCTCATCATAATCATCGGTTCCTATTTCTGCCCTATAGTCTTGATGCTGGATATAGATATCACGAGTTAACGCATACGGGTCTGGGGAGCTATCAAGCAAGGACTCTTGAGAGGCTAAACGCGCTCTAGACTCTAATCCTTCAAGCGCCCACTTTCCAAGCGCTGCCCAGATATTCAGATAAGAGAGCGGTACATATAACCCATCAACGACATCCGTAGCCTCACGCACTGTCCATGGCCCATAAGCTGGCACCATCACGTAAGGCCCATTACCCACGCCATAATGCCCGATGGCATCACTTGCCGCTTTATTTCCGTGCTTTGTAATTCCCGCCTCAGAAGCGATATCAATAAGACCTAAAAGTCCAATGGTTGAGTTCAGCCAAAAACGATTAAAGTGGTCGAGCGCTTTGCCACCATTTCCCATGACAAGGTTATTGACCACACTTGAAGGTTCATCAAGGTTGGATAAAAAGTTTGCTACACCCGTTCGAACTGGAGAAGGCACATAATTTACGTAAGCCATTGAGGTAGGACGAACCAAATACGGATCCAAGTACTCGAAGTTGAGTGTCCACATCGCCCTGTTAAAGCCCTCAAACGGATCATTAACTTGTTCTGATGTATCTTCTTCAAAGGCGCTATCATCGGGAGCGGTTGCACAACCTGTTAGAAAAACAGACATCAGTGCAAGCTTTACCAAAAGCACTCTGTTTAAATCCATTTACTCGCATCCTTAACAAAATCAATCAAACAAACGCGTTCCATAACACTTGTTCTACAGTATGCCGCCAACATATTAAATTAGTCTATTATGTTATGACAATTAAACAATTTAATGCAACTAAACAAAAGGCCGATGTTATACATCGGCC
>NZ_MCWZ01000065.1 GCF_002877365.1 Vibrio sp. 10N.261.55.A7 | reverse complement strand
CGCTTGTACCGAGTGAATTTAAAATTTATTTAGAAATTAATAATTAAAAGGATGGTAGTACATTTCAAGTGTTAATCAGAAAATTGTTCAGCTTCTTGCAAACCTGTCCAATATACTGCTAGTGATTAAATGTAGGCAAGGAATAATTGCCTACATTTATACTCAGCACTAAGTTTATTCAGAAGCTGAAACTGATAATCCAGCTGCAACATCTTTAAAGGCAGCCAATGCAGCCTCTAGGTGATCTATGATCTCTTGCTGCAAAATATCAGGCGCAGGTAGGTTATCTAAATTGTCTAGGCTATCATCTTTAAGCCAAAAGACATCTAGACTAGCTTTATCACGATTGATTAGTTCATCGTACGCGAAGTATTTGAATCGTTCTGCCTCTTCACGTTCGTGACGATTTCCAGGGTTATAGCACTGAATGAAGTCTTTCAGATCACTCAACATCATTGGGCGTTGTTTCAGTGTGAAATGCTTATTCGTTCTCAAGTCATAAAACCAAATACCTTTGGTGTGGACTTTTTCATCACGAGCAGCATTATCAAAAAACACTACGTTTGCTTTAACACCATTGGCATAGAAGATACCTGTTGGTAATCGTAAAATCGTATGTACATCGCAGTTGTTTAGCCACTTACGGCGTATGCGCTCACCAGCCCCACCTTCGAATAACACGTTATCAGGCAGGACTACTGCAGCTTTACCGGTATCCTTCAAGCTTGAAACTATATGCTGTAAGAAGTTTAATTGTTTGTTTGTGGTTGTAGCCCAGAAGTCCTGACGCTCATAGGTTAGAGCATCCTTATCTTCACCACCTTCAGCATTAGTGATGGTCATGCTGCTTTTCTTACCAAAAGGGGGATTAGCTAACACATAGTCAACCTTATCCTCACCCTTTATCGGGGTAAGTAAAGCGTCAGCTCGTTCGACTTCAGGCTCGCCATCGATACTACCGATATTGTGAAGAAACAGATTCATTAAACACATGCGGCGCGTAGATGGAACAATCTCATTCCCACGAAAGGTTTCGTCACGCAAAAACTTGACTTGGTCTTTGTTTAACTTGGATTTTGCTATGATACTTTCATCATACTTTGATGGATTCCAATGGCTCATGCCTTTTTCAATCCACTGCTCGTCACCATAGGTGATCCAGTCACTAGCTGTTAAGAAGAACCCACCTGTACCACAGGCTGGATCGGAGATGGTTTTCTTAGGCTCAGGGCGAACACAAGCCAACATTGCATCAATCAATGCCCGTGGCGTAAAGTACTGGCCAGCACCACTTTTAGTGTCTTCCGCATTCTTCTGCAATAGCCCTTCATACAAGTCGCCTTTAGCGTCTGAGTCTAAGCTTATCCAATTTTCATCGTTAATCATTTTAACGATACGAGACAACTTAGCCGGATCGGGGATTTTATTTTCAGACTTGTAGAAAATAGCACCAATCATGCCATTTTCTTTTGCTAGATTTTTTAACACCTTACGGTACTGTTCTTCTAGTTTTTCCCCCTTTAACCCCTGCAACGTTTCCCAATTGAACTCATTGGGAACTTTAGTATCCCTTGAGTAGGGAGGCTGCGCATACTCATGTGCCATTTTTAAAAACAGTAGGTATGTAAGCTGCTCTAAGTAGTCACCATACCCTACACCGTCATCACGCAATGTATGACAGTAATTCCAAACTTTTTGTACTAATGCTGGTGCATTCATTTGTCAATCTCAATAATCATCTTTCTAGCGTAGCACTGATACTATCAGCCTACAGTTCTAATTAATTCACCAATCCATGGATGCAACGTGTCTTTGTCTTTATCTTGCTCTAACTGATAAACCAGAAACCCCAGATAGGTATTTTTGCTTTTTGGATGAAACCACATCCCTACTTTTCGCAACTCTTTCTCAAAGCAGGCATCAGCACCTTGATCCTGTCGAAGTTTTTTCAAATACCACTTCTTAGCATCATCGATCAGAGGCTTAAACAGCCTCCACTGACCTACACGTCCTTCGTTTAATCGCTTTTGATCAAGGTGGTACAACCTTATAGAGAACCTTACTTTAATATCTTCAGGGCTATCTTTTTCGAACCTAGAAAATGGAACTCCAGACTTATCGTACGAAAGAAGCCGCCACTCTAACCTTTTGCACGGGTCGAGTAAAACGGGGACCTCATTGTCTTCGTCTAACTCGTCATAGGCACGTTCTGGCTCATTTACTAAGGGAAAGTAGTTCCACTTCCCGCCCCCGGTCCCTTGCAGATCTTTTCTATACTCGTTGCAGTGTTGACATGAAAAGCGGAAATTCTCATATTTAAATGCTGCCCACTTATAACCTGTATGTTCTGGATTTATTTCACATCTGACTAAAGTTTTTTCATCCTCTGAAAATTCAACTCCTTGCACTTTCCCCTTAGGTCGATAGTGATCTACCGCATTGTCTGTTCGAGGAATGTTAGTTTCACAGTACCAGCACCTTCCATTTGATAGTTCTTCTAAACTTTCTTTCAATGCCTTCCAGACCGAGCTACGGTCATCAGCGACAATAGTGCCACCGACCAATGCTTCTGTAGCTGATTCAGCTCTATCGTCCCAACCATCAGGTAAGTCTACAAATGTGTTATCTACAAACCTCACTGATTATCCTCACCTAATAACTTTGTGATTGCCTGCTTAGCAACTTCGTCTCGCTCTTCTTGAGACAAGCTTAATGCAAAGTCCACCAGTTCTTGCAAACTATCCGCATCAGACTTTTCGTATAGCAGCGTATTACGAATTTTTATGTATCGTTCATAATCATCATCTCGCTGCGACATACTGAAACGATCATTATCTAGCCACTCAGAAATAACTTGAAAGCGTAGCTCTTCGAATCTTGTTTTATTTTCAATACTTGCTAATGCTCTATATGTTTCTAAACGCTTTTGAGTCCGCTTATCCAGTGACGATCCGAGCCCAAACATGTCACTGGTAATAATGCCCGCATAGCCCATACCTTGAGGATCATAGTGAGGCTTATGAGATTCAATTATTCGTGACTCATCATCACGACTTAAAATCTGTACTTGATCTCGTGTCAACTCAGCAATAGCAATAGGGTTGTGTGTTGTTAGAACGATGTGACTGTTGTTCTCACCATCTGAGCCAGAAGTAACGAACTTGTTCAAATAGTCTATGTAATCAACGCTCCATTTAGGATTTAAGTGCGTATCTGGTTCGTCTAGTAAGAACAAGCTTTCTTCTTCTGCTGTAAATCTAAGCAAACCCAATACGGTGAGTAGTTGCTGCTCACCCTCACTGAGTTCACGGAAAGTAACGCTACCATCGTTCTTTTTTAGCTTTACTCGAATTCGCACTTCGCTAATAAGTTCCGATACATAGGTACTCTCTAGCTGCTGGAAGAAGTCACTCGGTGATTTGTCACCGACTAAACGCTCTAAAGAGTCTATATCTTTAACATAGAGGTAGAGGTGTTCAAGTTTAGTGCTATTCCACAAGCTCTTTTGCACTGTCTGTTCAATGCGGATAGGGGCTAATGCGATATCATACAAGTCCGACAAAAAGTCTTTTACTACGCCTCTAGACATCCAAAATCTAGAGTCACCATCTGGCGCGTTAGACTTCCATGGCGGCTGATTTAATACAAATAGTACCGAATCAATACCAACTTCAGTGTCTATTCCAAAATGATTCTCAAGAAAATCAGTAATAAACTCATCACGATTGAGCATGAAAGCCAACAATGCGAATTGACTATGTACAGGCTTTGCATAAAACAGTTTTCGCAACCCTGGATTAATACCATTTCTCAGGTTGTCATCATACTTTTCCAGGTACGGTAAAAACACATCATGCATTCGTTCGCTATGACCAGAATAATAACCAAAGACATACTTAGGCAAAAAGTCATCTCTTTGTTTAGTAAAATCCGTTAGCGATATTTTTTGATAAGTATTTCCATTCTCGAACAAGTCATTCTGCGTAGCAGGAGATGCTTCAGCTAGTTTGTATGAAATGACATATTTAGCTTTTTTACTATCTGGGTCTGCACTAATTTTTACATACTTACCATGGCAAATGTACTCAATATCGTAAGCAAAACTCGGGGCTTCTGGTTTAGAGTGTGTCCCTTTTTTTTGCGGCTTGCCTATCAACTCTAGAAAAACCGTAGCTAAAGCCTCAAGGACATTTGATTTACCTGTGCCATTCCAACCTATAACTAGCGTGATCCACTCTTCTTCTTCAAAGTCGATAGTAACGTTTTTTAGATTCTTAAACCTTTGGCGGTCACCTTCACGGTCTGAACCTATTGTAAATGAGGCTAAGCGCATTAGTCTTCCTTGTCTGCTTTCGTCATCAGCTTTAGTTGATCGTAGCCATCACCATTGCGCTCAATCTCAACTTGACCTACCTTTTCAAGCTTTCGCAGTTCTGTGTAGATTTTTTCGATGCGATCCGTTGAGGTGCCATCAACTATGCCACACTTTTAAAAGCTTCTTGGGCATCAATCCAGCCCTCTTCTGCGGTTAAAACTTCGAGTAAAGTATCCATTACATCAACTTTTTTTTTAGGCTTACGTGGCGTACGAGTCTTAGGCATTTTTGCCAGAGCTTCACGTTCAGTTTTTATTTTATCTAACAATACAGAGGCAGGCTCGTCATTAGGGTCTTGCGGCACTAAGTGTCCTGAAAATGCTGACTTAAGAATATTTTTTCTTTGGGCTTCTGATTGTTTTAATCCAAGAGCAGTGGCCTCTACTTGCCTATCGACTGAATCAAATTCATTGCTTATTTCATCTATAAGAGCCTTCTGCTCTGCACTTGGAGGAAGAGGGATAGCTAAATGTCCCAGTTTGGTGCCATTTACATTCGCTTGACCCGCAGTCTGGTTCATTACCTCGGATAACCACTTTTTACCAAGAACAGAATTTATATAATAGGCTGCAATTTCAGGTAACACATGTTCCGAGAAAGTAACCGAAATAAGGTAAGAAGCATAAGACACTGGCTTGCCTATATCTCTATAAACAGCAGTTTTACCAACAAGCTCAGCACTATTGGTACGATTGAATAGTAAATCACCGTCATTAAGCAATAAATCAGGAAACTCTTTATGATCGACAGGTAAAAACTTTAAGTTGCCGTAATCTAACTTACCATCTTGAATGTTACCCATACGTAGTACAGGTACGCCAGAGCTGTCATCATTTGTTTTTGACGATGAACCATAACGCTTATTGATTGCCAACTGATCTATGGTTGCCCATACCCAACCGATGGGCAACTCAGGTAAGTCTGATATATTAGGAGTTGCTGCCTCAGGGTATTTAGCCTGCCAATTTTTAGGTGGCTTTTTATCTTTGGCTTTGAACTCTGCTAGTTTTTGCACTTCCCAATGCTCACGACGCTCTGTAAGGATTCGCTCTAATAATTGCTCACCAGTTTCCTGAGTACTCCCGCCGTTAGCTTCTCGCCATTGTTGCGTAAGCGACCCTTCAACTGCACTTTTTAATAACGATTGACGATATTGAGTGAGCTTTATTTGTGCAGATTTGAGTTCTTCAACACCTTTATCAAACTCTGAAAAA
>NZ_MCWZ01000064.1 GCF_002877365.1 Vibrio sp. 10N.261.55.A7 | reverse complement strand
CGATGAACCTTTTTTTATGGGGTGTGATAAGATAAATACATCATTACCTGCCTAAATAGCCGCTATGTCAGCAACTGTATCATTCCTTAAACGAGTTTCGACCACCGCTACGACACACAATATTCGTTATGGTGTTGTGTTGCGTGGCGATAAACAATGGCAAATGGAAGTGGTGAATAGCCTTAATGCAGATAATGAACCGGGTAAGACGTTTCAACTTGGTGGTTTAGCAATTAATGGTGCGCATTACCTGCCTTTTAAGCAAGGCAAAAGGTTTCTGGGCCAGGAGTGCCAAAGATTAATTTGTGATTTGGATGACGGCTTTGACGCGAATAGTTTCAGTGCGTCTATTGGTACTCTTATTGGTGGCGGCATTCTTCTGATTCTTAAAAGCGACAGTGATACACCCGCGACTGAGAACGAGTTTGGTGCGCAATGGCTAGAATTAGGTCTCACGCAGCTCATCAATATCCACAAAAATGAAGAACTCCCTTCATTACCAAGCGGTATTGAAGGGGTATCCCAACCTAGCTATCTAGAGCAAAGTTTAGCGATAGAGAAAATTATTCACGTTGTTGAGGGGCATCGGAAACGTCCTCTTGTTCTTACCGCAGATAGAGGGCGAGGGAAGACTTCAGCGTTAGGGCTAGCGTCTGGATATTTAGCGAAGTCTCGTTCAATCAATATCATCGTCACAGCGCCAACGTTTTCGATGGTTTCCCCTTTATTCCAGCATGCGGCTCAAGCGTTGTCCATTCCGTACGACAATGAAAAGACGCTTAGAGCCGATTTCGGAAACCACGTTTCGAGTATTCGTTACATCGCACCTGATGAATTGGTCAGAAATCAAATCGAGTGTGATTTTCTTATTGTTGATGAAGCGGCTGCGATTCCAACGCCGATGCTTAAGAGCATGGTACATCGATATCATAGGCTTGTATTTTCAAGCACGGTTCATGGCTATGAAGGCTCAGGCCGCGGCTTTAGCCTCAAGTTCATTCCATGGTTAAAGAGCGAACGAGAAAAGAGTACCAGTATTCATCTCACTCAGCCCATCCGTTGGAGTGAGCACGACCCGCTGGAGCGCTGGCACAACAAAGCGTTTTTACTGGATGCCGAATTGCCAAGCGGGGAAGAAGTGGAAGCATCTCAATATAAACAGGTTGAACCGCAGACTGGCACTTTAGTAAAGCTAGAGAAAGCCGCACTTATTCGCTCGCCTCATCAATTCCAAAATTGTTTCGCCCTATTGGTTAATGCTCATTATCAAACATCACCGAACGATCTGTTTCACCTATTGAATGATGATAGAACCCAAATTTACGCGTATCAGTGGAAAGGAGTGTGTATTGGTTGTTTGATGACGGTCGAAGAGGGCGGGTTGGATGATGAGCTTATCGAGTTGATTCAGCAGGGTAAGCGTCGCCCTAGTGGACAACTTGTTTCGGTCACTATTGCCAATCAACTTGGTATCTCTGAAGCGGCCAAAACCAGAAGCTTACGCGTTATGCGAATTGCTGTTCACCCTGACCTACAACGCTTGGACATCGGCTCTACCATGTTGTCACTTCTGGAAGAACAACACCCAGAACATTTCTTGTCTACTAGCTTCGGTGCGACAAGCGAACTGATTCATTTTTGGAGTAAGAACGGTTTTGTTCCTCTAAAAGTCGGGAGCCAGAGAGATAAATCGAGTGGTTGCCACTCCGTTATCATGGTGAAAGACAAGTTAGGCGTGTGGCAAAAGAAGGCTCAACGGCATTACTCTGATAGTCTTGATTATCGAGTATCAGATGGATCGCTTATGGTTGAAGTGGATGTTCTCAGGGCGCTGTTTCGCCACTCGATAATACAGCGTTCTCCTTTGTGTGAAGAAGAGAAAAGACTCCTTACCAATTACATTGCGGGTGGGGCGAGTTTAGACAGTGTTTCTTTCATTATATGCCGCGTGTTGCTAACGGCATTAGTGACGAAAGATCGCCTCGTTAGCGACTTACTCATGTTTAAAATTCTCCAGCAAAAAAGTTGGGAAGAGTGTACTTCTGTTGTGAATAAGACGGGACGAAAACAAACCGAGATACTGTTAAAGAATGACCTTGAAATACTAGTGTCCGATTTACAGTGTAAAACAAACACTTCAGGTTAAATCAGCTTATGAAAATTTACACTGTAAACCAGTACTTGTAGGCATGGCCGTTCATTTACAGTGTAAATTGATATAAACATCGTCTCGCTAACCATCCCCTTACCTCTTTCAACAACTGTTGCGTTAATAGAAATATTTTTAGTGAACAATCGTTCTGTTATAAGTTGCTAATATAATTAGGGAAACATTTAGAAATTTCACAGTGACTATGAGTAATCCTCTGTCATATCCCCACATTCCATTTGCGAAACAGCCAATCCTTTCTACACTCAAAATTAACGTCAGTAAGTAACGAAACCGAGCCAGTAGATATTAATAACAATAATTTACGGGAACTATATGGATTGTTTGTTGGGTGAATCACTAGAAATATCGACCGTCATGGATGCAAAAGTCCAGTATGCGGGATGGCTTAAACAATCCTCTTCGTTGCGTATTGATGCCTCTCAAGTCTCAAGGGTGGATGCTGCTGGGCTTCAGTTATTGGCTTCCCTGTTTATCAGTGCCAAGCAATTGAACCTCAACGTTGAATTAAGTCAGTCGTCTCCAGTATTTACTGAGGCGGTGGAAACACTTGGTTTGGCGGAAGCAATCAAAGAAGAATAAGGATGTTTGAAGGTGAGCAATATGACAAAAATTCTAGCTGTCGATGACTCTATATCTATTCGTCAAATGGTGAGTCACACGCTGAAAGATGCAGGTTATGAAGTCGAAACGGCAAACGATGGAAGTGATGCATTGAAAAAGGCTCAGCTGACAAAGTTTGATGTCGTCATCTCCGATGTGAATATGCCAATCATGGGTGGCTTTGACTTGGTTAGAGCTATTCGAGGTAAGCCACAATACAAGTTCATCCCAATCCTAATGCTGACGACTGAAACCAGCACTGAAAAAAAGCAGGAAGGTAAATCTGCAGGTGCGACAGGTTGGCTGGTTAAACCATTCAATCCGGAAACGTTACTGAAAACATTAAAACGAGTCATCTAGCGAACAATAAATAATAAGAACAACGTCAACTCGCAGGGACAAGCTATGGCTTTAGATATGGACCAACTTCGAAAGATGTTTTACGAGGAGTGTCGTGAAAATCTCGAAGTGTTAGAAAATGAATTGCTAAACATCGATCTCGCGAATGTCGAGAAAGAAACGATCAATACTATCTTCCGTGCTGCTCACTCTATCAAGGGTGGGGCAGCCACGTTCAATCTTTTCGACATCAGTGAATTCACCCATTCCATTGAAGCTTTCCTCGACCTCGTTAGAAATGATGAAAAAGACTTAACGAAAAACAGTATCGATGTCTTATTGAAAGGTGGCGATTGCATCCAAAGCATGCTTGCGGGTCATGAAAGTGACGAAATCGTGGATGAGGAACTTAAGGCATCGGTAAACGCTCTGATTGAAGGGTTGCTCAGTGATTCGGGCTCTGATGAATCAATAGAACCTACATCAGAACACGTTGATGTTGACGAAAGTGAGCACGACAGCGAGCCAAGCAAAGTTCAAGAAACGACAGTTGAAGGCTCTCCTAAGCATTGGAGTATCGAATTTAAACCGCACAGAGAAATGTTTTTTAGCGGCAATGACCCGTTGAGAATCATCCGCGAGCTTATGGAGTTTGATGAGAATGGCTCGGTTGAAGCCAACTTAGACAATATTCCAGAGATTGCGGAAATCGAAGAAGAGTTGTGTTATCTAAGTTGGAAGATATCAGTTTCTGGTGATGTCTCATTGGCCGACATCGAAGAAGTCTTTGAGTGGGTCGAAGATGAATGCGATCTGACGATTGAACCAGTCTACGAAGGCGAGGGGGTAAGTGACGTAAGCCCTGCTAATGAAGATAAAGAAGCAAACATTCAAGAAACATCTCAAGAACCCTCTTTGTCAAAGTCTTCGCCGTCAAACCTTTCACCTTCTATACCCGAAGCACAAAACGGTGGCACTTCAAACCGTTCGCAAACCAATGCATCTTCCACTGACTCTGCTCCTTCAGCTTCAATCTCAGAAAACTCTGTTCCTGCAACTAATGCTTCTGCGAGCACCAAAGCAGTGAAAGGGGATTCGAGTGTCAGTTCAATCCGTGTCGACATTGATAAAGTGGACGGTCTTATCAACCTTGTTGGTGAGCTCGTGATTACTCAGTCGATGTTAAATGAGATCGGTAATGACTTCTCAATCGATAAGCTAGATAAACTCAAGGAAGGTCTGGATCAGCTGCTTCAAAATAGTCGCGACCTTCAAGAAAACGTTCTAAATATTCGAATGTTGCCCATGAGCTTTGCCTTTAGTCGCTTCCCTAGATTGGTGCGCGACTTATGTGGACGATTAGAAAAACAAGTCGACCTCCAAATCACCGGAGAAAATACCGAACTGGATAAAACGGTATTGGAACGAATTGTCGATCCTTTGGTTCACCTTGTTCGTAACGGCATCGACCATGGCATTGAAATTCCAGAAGTTCGCAGAGAAAGCGGTAAGTCAGAGGAAGGCGTCATCTCTTTAAACGCGTATCACCAAGGCGGCGCGATCATAATCGAAATCAAAGACGATGGTGCGGGAATCGATTGTGACGTTCTTTGGAGAAAAGCCATTGAGAAAGGTGTCTTGGCGGAAGATTCTCGTCGTGAAGAAATGACGGACAAACAGGTACTGAATCTTATCTTTGCCCCAGGTTTCTCCACCGCTGACGAGGTGTCTGATATCTCTGGGCGTGGCGTTGGCATGGATGTTGTGAAACGAAATATCGAAGAGCTTGGCGGGCACATTGAAGTGGACTCAAAGCTCGGCATTGGTAGTCACTTCACGATCAGCTTACCGCTTACCCTAGCTATTTTAGATGGCCAGCTCGTTAAGGTTGGCAGTGAAGTCTACGTCATTCCTCTGCTGACTATTATTGAATCCATACAGATTAGCCCTGAGTGCATCAAGCATGCCTCTGGCGGCGTTGAACTCTATCGATTACGGGATGAGAACATACCGATTTTGCGTCTACAAGATGAATTGGAAATGGGAGAAAGTGGGCCTCTGAATGACCGCATCCTGTGTTTAGTGGAGGCGGCAGGAACACGTGTCGGGTTAGTGTTGGATGAGCTGCTTGATCAGCAACAAGTCGTCATTAAAAGTCTTGAGTCCAACTATAGCAAGGTTCCTGGCATATCTGGCGCGACCATTCTCGGTAATGGTGCTGTATCGCTCATTTTGGATATTCAAGGTCTGATCACCAGTTATCTCACCAAGTCGTCGGGCTCAAGCAATAAAGGAATAGCTGCGTAAAACCAGCTTAGGAGGGGAGATGGATACCAGTCTAAGTACACAATCTCAAGAACGCGGTGCAGAGTCATACCATGCTCAAGTTGGGCAATACGATGAGAATAACGAAAGTGCAGATTTTCTGAGTTTTCGACTTTCAAGTGAGCTCTATGGCGTTGAAATTAAAGACGTAGAAGAAATTCGCGTTTGGGAGAAACCAACACCGATCCCTCGTTCACCCAGCTTTGTAAAAGGCGTGATCAACCTGAGAGGAATGATCGTTCCTGTTATTGACCTAAGAGCGCGTTTCTCACTGGGCCGCTGTCAGTATATTCCAACCACGGTCGTATTGGTTCTCAGAAGCTCTAGTGGCGAAACGGAAAGGTTAATGGGGTTGGTTGTCGATGCCGTCAGCGATGTCGTCAGTCAAGGTGACAGTGAGTTGTATCCTGCGCAAGGTGGCTCACGTGTGATTGCTTATATGCATGGCGTATTGAATGTGGGAGATGAGGTCATGTCCCTGCTCGATACAGAGGCGTTGTTAAACATTAGTTCTATTTTGAAAGCAGAGTAACTGTTAGGGCAGATAGCGATGGAAAAACAAGAGTTCTTGAGCTTTGTATTAGAAGATGAAGAGTACGGTGTGCCGATACTGGACGTTAGAGAAGTGCGCGGATGGAACGCCGTCAGAGAGGTGCCTAATTCTCCAGATTACCTCCATGGCTTGCTCGATATCCGCGGCGAGTACGTTCCGATTGTTGATCTTCGCATGCGATTTAATCTACCGCCCGCCGTCATCTGCTCGACAACCGTCGTCATTGTTTTGAATGATGCAAATAAACACCCTCTTGGCGTGATCGTTGATGCGGTCTCTGAAGTCTATGATCTGTCAGATGAAGAGATTAAACCCGCGCCACATGTGTCGGTCACCGTCGACCAATCGTATATCAAAGGGATCGCTTCTGTCGAAAGCGGTCACTTAATACTCATAAAACTAGAGGCTCTATTTGATATTAAAGAGCTAAATAACACGTCAGTTGAAGAAGCAACGGCTTAAGGGAGTGACACATGGCTTTTTGGAATAAGAAAAAGGACGCATCAACTCAGTTTGAAGCACAGTCTAAAGACAGTTTAATGGATGGCGTCGATTCCACTAGCGACGGCAGTATGTCGAAATCACAGTTAATGGCCGCGTTAGATGGCGCGCAAACGGCGCTCATGATGATCGACCGTGACTTTAAGATAACCTACGTTAATCAGCAATCCATGAAACTTCTCAAACATCATGAGGCGCTTTTTCAATCTCAATGGCCTGGGTTTGTCGCGGAAGAAGATGAGCTTATCGGGTTCTGTATTGACGGGTTTCATGCTAACCCCGCCTACCAACGTCAAATGCTTTCCAGTGCTGCGAACTTACCTTATAAAACGGTTATTGACATTCAGGGCGTGAAAATCGAGCTGAACGTAGGTGCAATCATTGATAAACACGGGAATTACACCGGGAACACACTAGAGTGGCAAGACGTCACCGCTCAGATTGAGAAAGATAATGCGGTTGCACGGCTCCAGGCTTCCGTCGATCAATCTCAGTCGGCCATCATGATGGTCGATCGTGACTTTAATATTACGTACGCCAACGAGAAAACATTTGAACTTCTCAAGTCTCATGAAGAACTTTTCCAATCGGTGTGGCCAAGCTTTAGGGCGACTGACGATTTTCTTATTGGTTTTTGTATCGATGGTTTTCACAAGAACCCCGCGCATCAACGAGGGCTTCTGTCTGATCCTAAAAACCTCCCATATAACACGGTCATTGATATCAAAGGCGTAAAAATCTCGCTCAACGTATCCGCAATGATTGATGCGCAGGGGGAGTATGTTGGTAACTCTCTGGAATGGGATGACGTAACCGAGCAGTTTAAAAAAGACCATGAAGTTGCACGCCTGCAAGCGGCGGTAGGGCAAGCGCAAACGGCGATGGTCATGATAGACCGAGATTTTCTGATTACCTACGCGAATGATTCAACCATCAGCTTATTTGGATCAATTGAAGCTCAATTGCGCACCGTGTGGCCTGGGTTTACGGCTTCAGAAGAGTGGTTGATGGGGCGCTGTATCGACGAGTTTCATGTCAACCCTGCTCACCAACGACAACTACTGGCGGATCCAAGCAACCTCCCATATAAGACAGATATCCAAATCGCAGACGTACTCATTGAATTGAATGTCGCAGCCATTACCGACGCTGCTGGAGAGTACATTGGCAACACATTGGAGTGGTCTAACGTAACGGAAGAGAGAGCGAAAGAGCAGCAGATTGGACGTTTAGCCTCCGCTGTGGAAGGAATGACGACGAACTTAATGATGGCGGATAATGATGGGATCATACGTGACATTAATCCATCACTCATGACCCTGTTAAAGTCTCGCGAAACTGAGCTTAGGTCTATGTTGCCGGCGTTCGACTCCAACAAATTGATTGGGGCGAACATTGATATTTTCCATAAAAACCCCGCCCACCAGCGTGGAATCATTAGTAATCCGGATTCATTGCCTTTCTCATCCAACATTAAAGTTGGAAGCCTAGAATTCACGCTAACCTGTATTGCCATGCACGATGGCGACGGCAATTACATTGGCCCTGCGCTTCAGTGGGAAGACATCACTGAACAACAAGATGGCCAGCGCCAAGTGGAGTCATTGATTCAAAAAGCCATCGCGGGTGATCTGAGTGACCGAATAGACACAACCGTTTATACAGGATTCATGAAAGAGTTGGGCGATGGAGTGAATAACCTACTTGATACGCTGGTTAAGCCTCTAGGGGAATGCATAGACGTCATGAGTGATGTTGCTGATGGCAATTTGAAAGAGAGCATGTCGGATGATTACAGCGGTGAATTTGGAAGTCTAGCGAATGCCGTGAATACGTCCATTGTTAACCTCAGAAACATGGCTGAGAAAATCACCACTTCTTCGGCGAGAGTCGCCACCGCCTCGACGGAAATCGCAGACGGTAACGATGATCTAAGCCAACGCGTTGAAGCGCAAGCCGCTAACCTTGAAGAAACAGCCGCAAGCATGGAAGAGATGACCGCTACTGTTCGTCAAAATGCGGATAACGCCAAAGGGGCGAATGCTCTCGCTGACGATGCGGCAACGAAGGCAGGCAAAGGTGGTGCCGTGGTTGGCCAAGCGGTGGAAGCCATGTCTGACATTAATAATGCGAGTAAGAAAATTGCCGACATCATCGGTGTTATTGATGAGATCGCCTTCCAAACGAATCTATTGGCACTGAATGCCGCGGTAGAAGCGGCAAGAGCGGGTGAGCAGGGTAGAGGCTTCGCGGTGGTTGCAGGAGAAGTACGTAACCTTGCACAGCGAAGCGCTGCAGCGGCGAAAGAGATCAAAGGCCTTATTAACGACAGTGTCGAAAAAGTCGATGAAGGGACAAGGCTGGTTGACGAATCAGGGGCAACGTTGAAAGAGATCGTGGATGCGGTGGCCAAAGTGACCGAGCTGATCGCTCAAATAGCGTCTTCGAGTGTCGAGCAGTCAACGGGAATTGATGAGATCAACCGTGCCATCGCCACCATGGATGAAATGACACAACAAAATGCGTCACTTGTGGAAGAGACGTCTGCTGCCAGTCAATCGCTGAAAGATGAAGGCAAAGTGCTGCTCAACCTGATGAACTTCTTTACCACCGACAGCAATGTCGCAACGCTTGAATCCAAAAAGGTAGAGCCTGAAGCACCTATGGCAGCAAAAACCAATGTCAGTACCTTACGTTCGAATAAGACAGTGAATTCTAGTTTTGATATCGGTGAGGATGGCGACGAATGGGAAGAGTTTTAACCCAGGCAGGGAGTACATCACTAGTGGAGCAAGAACAAGAATTTGAGCTAACCGATGCTGATTTTAAGTATGTGCAGTGGTACATGCATAAAACGGTCGGAATCTTCTTGTCAGACCGTAAAAGAAACATGGTGTATGGACGTTTAAGTCGAAAAATGAGAGCCAATGGAGTGACTCGTTTTTCTGACTATCGCGAGATCATTGAGAACTCGAAAACGGAACAAGCCAATTTTATTAATGCGCTTACTACGAATAAGACGGAGTTTTTTCGTGAGTACCACCACTTTGAGTTTCTTGAAGGAACCGCACTAGAGCAATGGAAACACCAAGGTAACAAGAGTGTGAACATTTGGTCAGCGGGGTGTTCGACAGGGCAGGAGCCATACAGTTTTGTGGCATCGCTCTACGCCGCAGGGGCGTTTGATCTCTTTGATAATGTGAACGTCTTTGCGTCTGATTTGGATACCAAAGTACTGGATCATGCACGTGAAGGCATTTACGAGAAAGACGCAATAGAGAGCATTCCAGAGCGTTACCTCAAATCCTGTTTTGTGAAAGGAAAAGGGCAATATTCAGACAAAATAAAGGTAAAGAAAGGACTGCAAGATCAGATCCTATTCAATCAACTTAATTTGTTTGATAAGTGGCCAAAGATGCCCCAATTTGACCTTATTTCTTGTCGAAATGTGATGATCTACTTTGATAGGGAAACTCAAGAGGCCTTAATAAAACGGTTTCACCAAGCCCTAAAACCCAACGGCCTTCTGTTTATTGGCCACTCTGAAAGCGTGGGGTCGTGCAGTAACATCTTTCAGCATATAGGTCACACCATATACGTAAAACAGTAACTAGACTTTTAATCAGAGACGTCAACTAAAAGGCCCATTTCAATGGCATTTCAAATTCAAAAGCGACATTCAGAAAATGCCCACTTCAATCGCTTTTACCACCCAAGGCATCAGAGCCATATGGTCAAGATAATGCCTGGGGGGCTTTATTGTACCGATGATAATGAAATTATCTGTACAGGGCTTGGGTCTTGTATCGCGGCTTGCATTTGGGATGTTGAATTGGGGGTTGGCGGGATGAATCATTTTCTACTGCCTTTTGATAGTACCGATCAACTTCGTCATTGGCATGCATCAGAAGTGGTGTCGACGGCATCTCGCTATGGCAGCCATGCCATGGAAATGCTGATCAACACGCTGATTTCTATGGGAGCGAAAAGAGAGAATCTGAGGTTGAAATTATTTGGCGGTGCGCAAATGTTGGGGCGCTACTCTATGATTGGTGAAAAAAATATAGAGTTCATTAATCGGTACGTGGAACAAGAGCAGTTGGTGGTTGTTGCCCATGATTTAGGCGGTATGGAACCGAGAAAGGTCATTTTTGAACCCATGACGGGCAAGGCATGGTTAAAACGCATACCGTTTACAGAGGTACACATACTGCAACATCAAGAAGAAAAATACGCCAGCGAACTGGGTAAAGAAAGTCATAAAAATCATGATGACGATGTGGAGCTATTTTAATGAAAACGATAAAAGTTCTAGTGGTGGATGACTCTCCGGTTTTTAGGGCGCTTCTTGCCCAACTTATCGACTCAGATCCCGAATTGGAAGTGATTGCCTCAGCTGAAGATCCCTACGAGGCGAGGCAGATGATCAAGCAGTTTAATCCCGATGTGATCACGCTTGATATTGAAATGCCCAAAATGAATGGCGTTCAGTTTTTACGAAATTTAATGCGTCTACGACCAATGCCGGTCGTGATGATATCGACACTCACCCAGCATGGGGCGGAAGCGACACTTGAAGCCTTGGAAACCGGTGCCGTGGACTACTTCCCTAAACCTGCCGTCGAGCAAACAGGGGAAATCGTAGAATACAAAAAAGAGATTAATGAAAAGATAAAAATGGCAGCCAGAGCCAATGTGAAAACAGCGAAAACCGCAGATATCGTGCCTGAAATTGAGCATGGGGCGAGCAAGCATACAGACTGCGCGTTGATTGCGATTGGCGCGTCGACAGGCGGGACGGAAGCGGTAAAAAGTGTGATGGCAGCTTTGCCTGCAGGGCTTCCTCCCATCATCATCACTCAACATATCAGCGCCATGTTCACCCGATCTTTTGCTAAACGATTAAACGACGCGAGCGATGTAGATGTTAAGGAGCTCACGTCAGAGAAAGCCCCCCTGGTTAATGGATGTGCATATTTGGCGCCTGGTGATAAACACATCACCGTCTTTAAGCGTGGAAGCCACCTTTATTGCCAGCTTGATGATAGCCCGCCAATGAGTCGACATAAGCCCTCGGTCGACATGATGTTCAATTCTGTTGCTGAGGTTGTCGGTAGTAAAGCGATTGGTGTACTGCTGACAGGGATGGGGAGTGATGGCGCTGAAGGAATGCTCCGGATGAAAAATCAAGGTGGCATCACCATCGCCCAAGATGAGAAGTCCTCGGTGGTTTGGGGCATGCCAAGAGTCGCTTACGAAATAGGCGCAGTGAAAAATTTAGTACCGCTTAGCCAAGTGCCTAAGCAATTGTTTGACTATATTTACACTAAGAATAAATAAAATAATAATGACTGATACGTCAGGAAAAGGCTTATGAACATCATTAGACTTTCTAAAAAGTCCAAGCAGCTTATTGCGTTGACTATACAAGTCACCCTTATTGTTTATGGGATGTACCAGTCTCAAAATTTACTTCATCTTGCTTTGATGCTCGCCGTGGCGGCCATTCCTTGGCTTGTGCTTACCGCTAAAGATCCCGAACCACAGACTCTTGAAGAGAGTGGCCAACCGGATCTTCCTCACATGATCACCGAAGAGCTTAAATTGATCTTAAAAGATGGCATTCCCAAGGTGGCGGATCCATTAGAAAGACAGCACAAGATCATCGATGAATCTGTCGAAACGCTCAACAACAGTTTTTTCAGCCTACAAAAAGTCAGCGAAGAGCAAAGTACAATCTCGGGCTCTCTTGTCGATGGACTCTTGGCAAACCAAGACAGCGAATACGACCTCACGTCTGTATTACCTAAAATAGAAACCATTATTTCCGAGTTCGTCGATACGCTGGTCAACATTTCCGAAAAAAGTATCTCAGCCGTACACAGTATCCACGATATGTCAGACAAACTCGCCACTGTCTTTAAGCTATTGGATCAGGTTAAAGGATTGTCCGAGCAAACGAACCTGCTTGCTTTAAATGCTGCAATAGAGGCTGCCAGAGCGGGTGAAGCTGGCCGAGGGTTTGCGGTTGTCGCGCAAGAGGTTCGTAATCTCTCTAAGCAAGCCGAAACGCTGAACTCAGAAATAGAGAGAGAGATTAACATCGCTCAAAACACCGTTAAGGAAGCCAATACAACGGTAGGTGAGATGGCTTCGATAGATATGACAACAGCGATTGAGTCGAAAGAGCAAGTGGATGAAATGCTCACTGGCGTTCATCAAGTCAATATTGAAATAGAGCAAGAAGTGCAAAAGATTCGCCAGCTGGGTGACCAATTGCATGGCCATGTTGGTGACGGCGTGAGAGCGCTGCAGTTTGCCGATATTGTCATGCAGCAAGGCGATTATGCAAAAGAGTCGATGGAATACTTGATGGAAGTGGTGAATGCCCTTGAAGGCCATGAGAGTGATTCCGAGTTAAAAGAGGCGTTGACTGACATCTTGCAGCGTTCAAAACGCAGAAGCGCGCCTGCCGCGAGTCAGTCGAGTATTGACGAAGGTGAAGTTGAATTATTCTAAGGGAATACCATGACAGTAGAAACGCAAGTAGACACCGCAACGAAGAAAGTCACCGTCAGCATTGAGGGCGCATTTGGGTTCAATTTAGTGCAGGAATTTAGGCACAGTTATACCGATAGGAAAGAGTATAAATTTGTCATCGATCTGCGCAAGGTTGATTACATAGACAGTGCAGGCCTGGGCATGTTGCTCAATATGCAAAACTACCTTGGTCAGCCTGATGGCTCGGTCACCATTACCAACACCTTGCCGCAGGTGAAGAAGATCCTACTTATTTCTCGTTTTGATAAGAAATTTCAAATTGAATAGATCCGTTGACGATGGTTTCCATTAATAGGATCTAAGGAGAAAGCTTTGCGTATTTTAATTGTCGATGATCATTTGACCAACCGAGAGCTGTGTCGATGTCTCCTAACTGATGTCGCAAGCCACATAGACACGTTTGAAAGCGGTGTTGGCGTTGTAGAAGCAATGAAAAAGATGGCGGAATTGCCAGACATTATTTTGCTCGACGTCATGATGCCAGAGAAAGATGGTTTTACGACGGCGATCGAAATTCGAGAGGCATTTTCTGAAAACCACATTGCAATAATATTTTTGACCGTGTTAGACGACAATACCTCCTATGAGCGTTGTCTTGCGCTCGGTGATGATTTCATTGCCAAACCGGTTGAGCGAAATGTCATCATAGCGAAGGTGCAGGCACACTATCGGATCGTTAAAATTCACAAAGAGGTCATCAACCAGCGTGACCAACTCAGCCATTTTCATGAGCAAGTGCAATATGATTACTCCATCTCTGAATCCATCTTCGCCAATTTGATGGAAGAGATGAGTTCACAGGTCAGTCATATTTTCGGCGTGAATTACATTTCGACGCCATCGACGGTGTTTAACGGTGATTTGATTGTTGTGGCGAATCGGCCACATGGTGGTGCTTATGTTATGGTCGCCGATGCAACGGGGCACGGCCTGCCCGCGGCTATTTCGGCGATACCCGCGACTCGGGCGTTTTTCACCATGGCTGCCAAGGGATTGTCACTGGGTGAAATTGTCAACGAGATAAACAACTCGCTGTCCAAATTTTTGCCCATGGGTATGATGCTCGCCGCCAGTGTTTTTGAGATCAGAGCGAATGGCTTTGAAGTCTCTTGGTGGGGTGGCGGTCTCCCCGATACGTATGTCTTGGACAAGAAAGGAAAAATTTTACGACGGTTAGTCTCAAATCATATGCCTTTGGGCGTATTAGAGCCTCACGAATTTGAGACGGATATTGTGCATCTCACCTTAGAGCCTGACCAACAGATTGTGAGCTATACCGACGGCATTACCGAGGCCATGAATCACGAGGGTGAACAGTTTGGGCAAGAGCGATTGGAAGTCGCATTAGAAAAGGACAAGGCGCACATTCCGACTATCTACGATGCGGTCAGAGAGTTCTCCAATATGAAGGCCGATGACGACCTGTCGATACTGTCGATGACGTTTCCAATTATTAATGGCAACGACAGCGAAACAGAACCCAAAGATTTTTATTACAGCCATATTCCTTTGGAAACCACCCTGAATTTCCCATCACATGTTTTAAAATCCATCAGCGTACTTAGCGAGGTTCGGCAGTACCTTTCTGGCATCCTAAATGGCGGTCAGCACCTTGATTTGGTCTGTTCTGTCTTGTCTGAGTTGTTTGCTAATGCGATTGAACATGGACTATTGGATTTAGAATCGAAACTAAAAGAAGACCCAGATGGCTTCTTCGAGTTCTATCAGTTGCGAGAGGATCGTTTAAAAGCCCTGAGGGATGATGCGTGGGTAAAGCTCCATATTAACTTTCAACCCAAAGAAGAGATGCTGACGATGGAGCTTCATCATAATGGGATAGGCTTTGATTATGAGAATCTTAATCAAGAGATCGCCAATAACCAGACTCACGGCCGAGGCATTGTCTTGGCGGCTGAGTTGTGTGACTCCCTTCAGTACTCAAATGAAGGGAGATCAGTGAAAGCGACCTACCGATTTAACGCACCTCATCTCTTCCCAAGTTCCGCTTAACTCTCTTTTGCCTAAGTGGAGACCAAGTGAAAGCTAAGTGAAGGCGAAGTGGAAACTAAGTGCTGCTTGAAATGGTGAGCAGGGCGATCAGTTAAGCAGAACCGGGTAGCCATTCGTTGGGTGTGGCATGACGGTCACGTCGAAATCATAGATTTGTTTAATGGTAGCCTCAGTGAGTACCTGCCAAGGTGAGCCATCCGCAACAATACTTCCTTTATTCAAAATCATAATTCGATCGGCGTATTGCGCCGCTAAATTGAGGTCATGCATCACAATCACCACAGCGGCGCCTTCCTTGGAGAGAGACTTCGCTAAGGTAAGCGTTTGATGCTGGTGGGATAAATCTAACGCCGAGGTAGGTTCATCCAGCAGCAGCACCTTCTTGTCATCTGATTGAGATAGCTGCGTTAACACACGAGCAAAATGGACGCGCTGTTTTTCTCCTCCAGATAAGCTCGGATACATTCGCTCTTTCAAATGGAGGGTATCGGTTAAACGCATATTGTATTCGGCTAATTCTGAGATAGTGGCAGCGCTTGCTGAAAGTGGAATTCCCCCGAGTTCGACCACCTCTTTAACACTGAAATTAAAGCTTAAACTGCTTGATTGAGGGAGAACCCCAAGGTGCTTGGCGAGGAGTTTTGGCGACCATTGAGTTGAGCTCTGATGAAAGAACTCAATGTTTCCCTGAGTGGGGTACTCACCGGTAATCATCTTAAGAAGTGAGCTTTTACCCGTTCCATTTGGACCAAGCAATATGGTCAGCTCACTTGAATTAAAGTGAGTGCTTACTTTATCCAAGATTACCTTGTTGCCGAGTTTTAAACTGAGGTCATCAAGGGTGATAACGCGTGAGCTCTGTGTCGATTCCGACTCAACCTTTGGTGTCGCTGAAGTGCTAGATGCGTTGATAGATACGGTGTCCAACATTAGATACGCCCCCTTTGTTTAATGAGCAGCCAAATAAAGAATGGTGCGCCAATGAGCGCCGTGATAATTCCGACTGGCATATCAAGGGGAGCAACGGCTGTGCGAGCAATCATGTCAGCGATGAGAAGTAAGAGCGCGCCTATGAGCATTGAAATGGGCAGTAGCGATTTGTGATTGGGCCCTATCATCATTCGACCAAGGTGAGGCACGATCAAGCCAATGAAGCCGATCATACCGGCCAGTGCTACAGTCACTCCCACGCCTGCTGCGGTTAGTAGTATCAGTTGGCGTTTCAGCTTCTGTACTTCTATGCCCATGTGTTTGGCTTCGGCTTCACCGAGCAAGAGAGCATTGAGTGGTTCCGCTTTGCAGTAGAACAGAATGAACAAGAGTATGAGGGTCGTGTAAGCCAACACGAGTCCGCCCCAATTAGCACCTGCGAGTGAGCCCATGGTCCAAAGGGAGAGGTCGCGTAACGCTTGGTCGTCGGCATAATAGTTCATCAACCCCAGTCCAGAGCCTGCCAGCGCGCCAATCGCGACGCCCGCGAGAAGCATCATGGTGACCGACGTTCCGTTTGCACCTGTGCCAAGGCGATACACAATCACAGTGGTGAGTGCGCCACCAATGAATGAGAAAAGCGGTACTGTGCCAAACAGTAAGAGCTGCGGGTAGCTTTGCGATAACGAGCCAAAGAGGACGATGGCGATAGCAGCGCCAAGAGATGCCCCCGCGCTGACCCCTATGATTCCAGGGTCTGCAAGAGGGTTTCGAAATAACCCCTGCATGACCGCGCCGCATATGGCCAAAATCGCGCCGATTGCGATGGCCAATAAGGTTCGTGGCAAACGTATTTGCTGAATCACGAGCGTGATATGAGCGGGAATGTCCGCCGTTCGTATTGAGCTAGGCAGAAGCGCTTGAATACTGTCAATGATGGATATATCCATCGGGCCGAGGGCCACGGAACTGACAATAGCAAAATAGAGGGCGACTAACCCAAGGATCATGAGAGATCGTGTCGGGATTCGAGAGTTGCGTAAAACGGACATACAGAGCGCTTATTGATTAGTGAGATAGGGTGAAAAGTGGTGTTAACTGGCGAGCACACCACTCTCTATTATTGATTTAAGGGCGAGTCGGCGGGCGGCCTTTACTCACCACTAAAGCGTTGGTGAAGTTCTTTCGCGACTTCTAAACTGTGGAGTCCGAAGCCGCCAATGAGCGCACTGCTTGGCACAGAGATGATTTGCTGTTTTTGACCCGCTGGCGTTGCAGCAAGCAAAGGCAACTTCTTCAGCATCTGCTCCTGTCCACCGAAAGTCGACCACGAACGATCGCTGACCAAGATATAGTCAGGCTGCATGTTGATGATCGCTTCGTATGACAGTGGCTTGTATGAGTGAATGATCTCTGCGGCTGGGTTGTTCGCACCAGAAAGTTCGATGATCTTGTCTACCGGCGTTTCTGTCCCCGCTGCGGTTGCTGGTCGGTCTTTACTCAGCATGAGAAAGATAACGTTGGGCTTGTTATCCAGCTTTTTGTCAGACAGTTGGGCTATCTCTCGGTCGACCTGTTCTTTAAGCTGCTGCGCTTCATCGTGTTTATTCGTCAGATCACCAATCGTATCTATACGCTGATGCAATGCTGATAGCGAGTTGTCTGATGGCAATGTCATTACCTCAACATTACTGGCTGTGAGAAGATTTAGGGTTGTGTCTGGCCCCATCTCACTCGAACCAATCAAACGGGTCGGGTTGAGTGCCATCAGCCCTTCTGCAGAGAGTTGACGGTGGTAGCCAACTTGAGGAATATCAGAGCCCTTCACAAAACCCTTACTGGTGACATCGACCGCGACCAATTGATCTTCAGCGCCAAGAGCGAAAAAGAGCTCAGTAATGTTCGAGCCTGCACTAATAATGCGTTCCTGTGCATGTGCAGAAAACGAAACGGCAGAGAGAGACACAGTTGCGCACGATAGCGCAGTGAGTAGTAGAGTTTTTAAAGCAGGTGAGCTTGGTCGGTTATTCATTATTTTTTCTCTTCATCCATAATGATGCTGGTGGCGTTCATTTGATTTTTTTGCATAAAAGAAAGCAATTGCAGCATTTTCTCAACGGGTACATCTTTGTCTGAGCCAATGACAATATCCCGTTTTGGGTGCTGCTTGGTGGTTCTAATCAAGGCGCTGGAGAAATCATCCCAGCTCGCAAAAGATTGTTGTTCTATCGCCCAATGTGGCGAAGCAATGAGCAGATTAACAGCGATAACCTCAGTGTCGATTGGGGTTAATACTTGCGTCTCATCGGTCGTCGGCACATCAATGTCCATGGTTTTTATATCGATATTGGCCGTCATCAGCAGAAACACCATGACGATAAAGATAATGTCCAACAATGGGGTTAAATCGGGTTTAAAGTCAGAGCCAAACGGTGCGGATTTTTGTCTACTTGTAATCATGCCGCTTGAGTACCATTTATGGATTCAGTGCGATGATGACCGGCCGATTTTTCGGTTGACTTAGTTTCGGTTGACCTGGTTTCGGCAGACTGAGTGCTTTCAGAGTTCATGCGTTGCGAACCTGAATGGGGCGTTTTAGAGGCTCTATAGAGAGTATTTTTATGGTCGACGTTCATCCCTTCAAGCAGTAAATTACAGTGGTTTAACCCGTGCTCAATTTTACTGAGTACACTGTCAGCCCACATCGCAAAGAGCTGCGCTGATGTAATCGCAGGAAGTGCAATCAACAAACCTGCGGCGGTCGTCGACATCGCTAACCCTAGTCCTTCGGCCAGCAACGACGGTTCAATAGATCCTTGAGACGTGCCGAGCGTTTTAAACATTTCTATTAAACCCAGTACGGTGCCCAATAGCCCAACCAGTGGTGCAATGACACCAATAATTGTCAGAACCTTAAGCCCGGAAGTGTATGACTGTCGCTGCTTTTGAAGCCAGATACTCACTGCTTCCTCACGAAGTGCTTTGTCAAAATGTCGGTGGCCTAGCAGCATTGAAGCGCCAACCTCTAGGGTTCTCTTTTTGCCCGCTAATCCCTCTGAAAATTGATCGATTTTGCTGGAATCAGAAAGATCGAGTTGTCGAAGCGTACACAATAATTGGCGGCTCTTAGTTCGCATATTGAGCAGTAGAAAGACCAGTCTTTCTAATATGAGCATGGTGACTAAAAAAGACATGACAGCCAGTGGCCAAGTCATCATTCCGAGCTGAGTGTGGATTGTGTTAAAGGTATTCATGGTTAATCTAACTTAAAATTGATTGGAATTTGCACTCGGTGGGCAATGGCCTGGCCTTGTGTTTTATGTTGGCGGAATTCCCACTCTGAAATGCCACGTAGAGCAGCGGTATCGAGAATTTGGTGTCCTGAAGAGTTCACGATAATAAGGTTGGTTTGCTCGCCATCTTCATCCAGCCATACCTCGACTAAGACGTTGCCTTGAATGTTTCGACGTTTAGCACTGCGTGGGTATCCAATGGCTGAAGGGCGTGTTTCAAATGTAGGCTTCGTCACCAGTTTTGGTGTCGATTGAGCAGTGCTCAGCGCCTGGTTCGCCACTTTCTTTTCCGCTGGCTCGTTAGTTTGAGCTGTGACGGTTTTGACCAACTCCTCTGTCGTGGTTTCTTGCAATGGTTGAGTGACTTTCTGAAGCACTTGTTCTTTAGGTGTGTGTTCCTTAGGCGCTTGTGTCTCAGGTTCTTTGATGGAAGCAACCTTCGGCTCAACGGGTTTCTCTATTTCTTGTATCGGCTTTGATACCACCTGCTTTGTAGGCGGAGTGGCCTTTTTTCGTACCAGATTTTTCTCGCGAGCAAGCGCTTTCTGCTGAGTCACAGGCTTGGCCTTAGCGGTGTTTTTCTTGATCGCTTGATCAGGGTTCCGCGCTTCTGGAGGCGTAGGTGAAGGCATAGAAACGAATTGAATGCTGACTGATTTACTGTGAGATTCACCCATTGGCGCAACGGTAATGGGCTTATAGTTGGCCGAGAATGCCAAGCTATGAATAGCAAACGATAACCCACCAAATATTAGATAGTGTTTGTAGCCCATAACTCTTCCTTACCTTAATTGCCATACCGAACAAGCATGATTATCCACCATATGCGAATGAGATCAATTATTATTTACATTATCATTAAGGCAGTATACCATACAGTCAAATTAAAAGGTTGTATAGAAATGTATTTATAAATCCCATGCTTACAATAAACACATCAGACACAGACCTAGTTGGCCTCTCAACACCCGATCCGCTGCGGTTTGCTTTTAAGAGAAAAAAAGGTGCCCATGCGGGTGGCCAAATGAGCGTTGTCGCGCCCAATTTAGCGCAAGGGAAGTTGCTTGAGACACTGAGTTCACCTTCTGTACAAAGCAACGCATCCCGGTGTCTTTATATCCATATTCCGTTTTGTCGCGTGCGTTGCACCTATTGCAACTTTTTCCAATACGCTTCCTCCAAAAAACTGATGAATCAGTATTTCGATGCCTTGGTTCAAGAGATCCGTTGGAAGGCTTCATTTGATTGGACGCGGTCGAATCCGTTTCAAGCGGTTTACATTGGTGGCGGCACACCAACGGACTTGTCAGCGGAGCATTTGGAGACGTTAGGCAAGCTAATTCGTAGCTCATTCCCACTCACCGCTGATTGCGAAATCACCCTTGAGGGGCGAGTAAATCGCTTCGATAACGAAAAATTCGAATCGGCCTTAGAAGGCGGCTTCAACCGTTTTTCTTTTGGTGTTCAGAGTTTTGATAATACCGTTCGTCTTGCTGCTAAGCGGTTAGACAAAAGTGATTATGTGATGGATCGATTGCAGTCGATGGTGAGCTACAACGCCGCCCCTATTGTGATTGATTTGCTTTACGGACTTCCCCATCAGACGCTAGAAAATTGGCAGCATGATCTGAATAGCTATCTGGAATCAGGTGTTGATGGTGTTGACCTTTATCAATTGATAGAGATGAAGGGCTTGCCAATGGAACGCGCGGTAGCACAAGGCAAGCTACCCATGCCCGCTGATACGGCGATGAAAGCAAGCATGTTTAAGATGGGTGTTGAGTTCATGGCGAAACATCACCAAAGGCGTTTAAGTGTGAATCATTGGGCGTCTGGAAATCGTGAGCGAAGCATCTATAACAGCCTGGCAAAAACAACCGCAGAAGTGCTTCCAATCGGCGCTGGTGCGGGCGGTAATGTTGGTGGCTTTGCAATGATGCAGCATCGTGACATGGAACAGTATATTGATGCCATTAATAGCCAGTCATTTCCAATCAATGGGCTTATGCAAGTCTCGCAAAATGCGCCATTAACCAGTTCGATTAAATCGGCATTTGATCGTGGGGTTCTTTCTCAAACTCATCTTGATCATGTCGCAGGCTACGCTTTGTTTGATGCGCTTAAACCCTTATTTGAAGCGTGGCAAAAGAATGGGCTTGTTGAGACCAATAGTCGCTATGTCACGCTTACGCTTGCTGGGCAGTTTTGGTCTGTCACATTGGCGCAAAATGTCATACAGGTGATTCAACAATCACTTCAAGAAGAATCACTTCAAGATAAATCACTTCAAGAAAAGCATGCTCAACCTATTAATACTAACGCTGAAGTAGCGTAATGGAGATCAGATGTTTGTTACTCATTCATACGTCGAAATAAAACAAAAAGTCGCAAATGCACTCGCGATTGATGATGGCGTCGCCGTTTCGTCCATGGCTCAACAGATGGATCTAACCGAAGGTGAGGTGACCCTAGCATTGCCGGAAGCGTGCGTAAGTACCATTGATGGCACGCACACAGAAGCCATTCTGACTCAACTGCCTGAGTGGGGAAAAGTGACGACCATCGTCCATTCGTTTGGCTCTATCTTCGAATTCAAAAATCCATTCCCAAAAGGAAAGGTGGCGCATGGTTACTACAACATCATGGGCAAAGAAGGTCTACACGGTCACTTAAAAATTGACTTAGTCAAACACATTGCTTTTGTCAGTAAGCCCTTTAAGACAATGGAGAGCCACTACATTGGCTTCTACACTCAAGAGGGGCATTGCGTATTCAAAGTTTACCTTGGCCGCGATAAAAGCCGCCAACTGTTTCCACAACAAATCGAAGCATTTCAAGCACTAAAAAAGGAATTCCTCTCGTGATAGATAAACAACAAAGACTGCAAGATAGGCTAGGGCCTGAGATTCAGGAATTTAGAGACAGTTGCCAAACGCTTCAGTTAGCGACGCTTAATGGCAATGTACCTCATGTGAGCTATGCACCTTATGCGCATACCTCACATGGTTACTTTATTTTGATCAGTGATATTGCTCAGCATGGTCAAAACCTGAAACGTGCGAAATCTGTCTCGATCATGATGATCGAAGATGAATCTGAAGCGCGTTCTATTTATGCTCGCCGCCGTTTGAGCTTTGATTCTCAAGCCACTTGCATTGATAAGCAATCTGTAATGGGTCAAGAAGGGATAGAAGCGCTGCGCCAACGTTTCGGTGAAATCATCGAAAACCTGAGCACGCTGGATGACTTTAATCTGTACCAATTGGTTCCAGAGCAAGGTCGTTATGTGAAAGGGTTTGGTAAGGCGTTTCATGTATCTGGCGATGACTTACTGAGTTTCTTGCACCTTTCTGAGGGACATGTTCGCGATAGTAAAGACGCGAAAATGGAAGTTGAAGCAGATTAAAACATCAGATCGCACGGCCAATAATATGCTCAACTCATCATCAGCGTGCCGTCGACCATTAAAAAGAGATTCGTAGAAATTTGTGCACCAAAAAACGGTGCCACAGCTTTCTTTGATAACAGCAAAATATCAATTTTGCATTTCTAACAATATAAAAAATCAGCAGTTAGGCCAGTTTTTTTCATGAGCTGGCCAAGGGACTTTATGCCCAAATTTTAGGGAATGGACTAATTATGTACAACAAAACACCTTTAGCCGTCATGGTGACCGCTATCCTAGCTTCAAATTCTGTGTTAGCCGAAGAAGTATACACACTTGATGAAGTGGTCGTTTCGACGACAAGAACCAACCAAACAATCCAAGATACCGCGGCTTCTGTCACGGTGATCAGTGACGAAGATATTGAAGAGAACATGGTGAATGATGTTGCTGGCCTGTTCAGCTACACGCCAGGTGTGGATGTTCAGTCAGACTCACGTCAAGGCATCCAAAGCATCAATATCCGTGGTATGGAAGGGAATCGAGTCAAGATCTTGGTTGATGGCGTGTCTCAGCCGAATCAATTCAAGAACTCATTTTCTTTCATCAACTCAGGTCGTGTTGATGTCGATGTTGATATGTTGAAGTCGGTTGAAGTCGTGAAAGGCGCGGCCTCATCTCTACAAGGTAGCGATGCGATTGGTGGTATTGTTTCATTCCAAACGAAAAATCCAAGCGATTTCCTAAAAGAAGGCAAAGACTTTGGTGGACACGCCAAATTTAACTACTCTTCTGCTGACAGCACGTTTAGCGAGTCAGTGGCATTAGCGAACAGAGTGGGCGAATTAGAGACGCTGGTTGCGTATACGCGTCGCGATGGCAAAGAGCTAGAAAACTTTGGTACGCCAGACCCGCAAACGTCAGATGCCAATAACCTGCTTGTGAAACTCCAGTACCAATTTAATCCAGCTCACCGAGTTGAACTGACCGGCGAGTATGTGAATAGCAGTGTAAATACGAAGTTCAACGATGACTCGTACACCAATTACACTGGCGAAGACATCAGCGATCGTTACCGTATAGGTATTAAGCACATTTGGGAAATGGAGACAGCTGCTGCGGACACGTTAACTTGGCAGCTAGATTACCTAGCCAAAGAGCAGCAAGGCATCACGAATCGTACTTATGTGTCAGGTGGTAATGTTCAGAAAAAGGACTACGTCTATAGCGATAAAGGGATTCAAGCCGACATACAGTTTGACAAGTTTATCGAAGCTGGGGCTACTGAACACTTTATAGTTTACGGCGCGTCATTCTCAGGTAAAGACATAGAAAATACCAACAACGAGTACAATACGACTCGTCCAGATACCGTTGTGTTCTATATGCCTGAAGCATCAGAGACACGTTACGGTTTCTTTGCTCAAGATGAAATTACGATGGGCAATCTTATTGTGACTCCAGGTGTGCGTTTTGACTCCTTTGAAACCGATCCAGGCAGCAATTTTCCTGAAGGTGGCAGCTACGACCCAGCAAACTATAAAAAGTATTCTGATTCAGCCGTCACTGGCCGTTTAGGTGGGCTTTACACTGTAAACCAAGAGAACAAAGTATTTGCGCAAATCAGCCAAGGTTTCCGTGCGCCTGATTTCCAAGAACTGTTCTATTCATTTGGTAACCCACAACACTACTACCGTAGCGTGCCGAACCCAGATCTGAAAGCAGAAGAGAGTATCTCTTACGAGCTTGGTTGGAGACATGATGTCGCGGCGAGTTCTACAGAGTTTGCTGTGTTCTACAGTGAGTACGACAACTTCATTGATACAGAAACAACAGTGGCAAGTGACGGATTCTATGAATACAAGTATGTAAACATTGAAGAAGCAACAATTAAGGGTGTAGAGTTAGGGAATACTCTTGATTGGTTCGAACTGACTGGCAGTGCAGAAGGTATCACCACTCGTGTTGCTGCAGCTTACACGGAAGGTAAGGATGGTAACAACGACCCTCTTAATTCTGTTAACCCATGGAATGCGGTGGTTGGATTAAACTATGACGCGCCTTCTAACGTTTGGGGCTCATCGTTGAAGGTGACGTACACAGCGGCGAAGAAAGAAGAAGACGTAACACCAGGCGTGATCAGAGGCCAGGCCCAAGAGGTGTTTACCCCAGGTAGCTCAACGGTTGTAGACTTAACGGCCTACTACGTACCGATGAAAGATCTCACACTTCGCGCCGGTATCTTTAATGCGACGGATGAAGAGTACTACCACTGGAGTGATGTTCGTGGTCTAACGGAAGAAGACAAGTTCCACACTCAAGCGGGTCGAAACTTCGCGATTACTGCTAAATACGATTTCTAAGCACGTTCAATCTGTTCAGAAATAAGTGAACCGCTCTTCCTTTGAAGAGCGGTTTTATCATTTAGGTCAAAAATTTTTAAGGCATTGGCTTTGACGACACTATTTATCAATAAAAAATGGCTTGTAACTCAAGCTCTCAAGCATAAACGCAAACTGGTTATCGCGAATATTGTGGCGTTGCTGGCGACCGTTCTGAGCGTTCCCATTCCGCTGCTGATGCCGCTTCTTATTGATGAAGTCGTCCTAAATCAGCCAGGTTCAGGGTTAGATCTTATCAACATGTTTGCCCCGCTCAGTTGGCAGACGTCTGTAGGCTACGTGGTGATCGTCACCATGCTGGTTGTATTCATGCGCCTAGCGAGTCAAGCGTTGAATATCTACCAAACGCGTCAATTCACCCTGATTTCTAAATCTCTCACCAGTGTCGTACGTGAACAGTTACTCACCAAGCTGGGCAAGATCAGCATGCGTCAGTATGAAGAGCGAGGCAGTGGTGCCTTGACCTCCTACTTCGTGACCGACATTGAAACGATCGATCAATTCATTGGCAGCGCATTAAGCCGCTTCCTGATTGCTATCCTGAGCACGATCGGTATTGCCGGTGTGTTGTTTTGGCTGGATTGGAAGCTCGCCCTGTTTATCGTACTGCTGAATCCGGTCATCGTGTATCTGTCTCGCCTAATGGGGCAGAAGGTAAAACACCTTAAGAAAAGAGAGAACCAATCTTTTGAGCGATTCCAGCAACGATTGGTTGAAACCTTAGAAGGTTTGTATCAGTTACGCGCCTCAAACCGAGAGCAGCAATATCTAAGCAAGTTGAAGGGAGACTCCAACAATATTCGCTTAGATGCGGAAAATTACGCTTGGCAGTCCGACGCAGCAAACCGCCTTTCGTTTCTAATGTTTCTGGTTGGTTTCGAGATATTCAGAGCCGCTGCCGTCGTTCTTGTCTTGATGGGCGATTTAACCGTTGGGCAGATTTTCGCGATATTTGGCTACCTGTGGTTTATGCTTTCACCGATTCAAGACCTGTTGAGCATTCAGTATTCGTGGTACAGCGCTGAAGCGGCGATGAAACGCATTAACTCGATTATGGCATTAGAAGAAGAGGCTCGCCCAACGCCAACCGTGAATCCATTTACGGATAACGAATCTTTTAAAGTGGAATGTCGTAATGTCAGCTTTTCGTTTGATGGTGAGCGTAAGGTTCTGGATAACCTCGATATCACGATTGAAAAAGGGCAACGTGTCGCCCTTGTGGGCGCATCAGGCGGCGGTAAGTCGACCTTGATTCAGCTCCTTTTGGGCATCTACCAAAAAGAGAGTGGCGATATTCTAATCAATGGTCATCCGATCGAAAAGGTTGGCTATGACGCGTTGCGCGCAAAAATTGCCCCAGTTATTCAGCAGCCGATGATTTTCAATGACACGGTTCGACATAATCTCACGCTAGGCGAATCTTACAGCGATGACGCGCTCCATGACGCATTGGCGGT
>NZ_MCWZ01000063.1 GCF_002877365.1 Vibrio sp. 10N.261.55.A7 | reverse complement strand
TTTTAGTAGAATACCAAAATAACTGCCAGTAAAGTCTGAGAGGACCAAACCAATGCTGTTGCCACTTTTCGTCGCTAACGCTTGGGCGACCGAACTCGGTTTGTAGTTCAGTTCATGCATGACGGATCGAACTAACTCTCGAGTACTCTCTTTTACTTGGCCTGTGCCATTAATGACTCGTGATACCGTCGCTTTGGATACACCGGCAATACGTGATACATCTGAAATTGTTGCCATCCATTCCTCTTATCAGACTACTGATCCTTGATTAGACTTTGAAGATACCAGATTTTGTCGGCTCTAGAGAAGTGCGCTGCCAAAGTTTGATCTGTCTCGTGATGTACATCTTCCATTTGAGGTGTCGCCGCTATGGAACAGGGAACAAGGGAAGAAGGCATGAAACAAAGGTGATTGGGCATCCGTAGAATGAGATGCCCAAGTGTTTTGGCTTAGATAGGGACAATAAGAATATCGACAGGGGACTTATTAATAAGGTGTTTGGAGTAGGAAACGATACTGCTCCAGAAGTCATGGTGGTGACCGCATATTAATAAATCGACATTGTTATCGATAATAGTCTCATGAAGTTTGTTACTTAAATCACCGGTGCCCACAAAGAAACTCTTAATTGGGAAATCGGTGTACGACTCAAAGGCTCTTAATTGGTCGATGGAATTTTGTTTTAGCGGAATATCTTCCACCCCAGAGGTAATATCAATGAGGTCTGGGTAAATCTCGCCGTGCGTCCCATCCATATGCACAAAAGAAATTTCTGCACTCATGGTTTTGGCTAGTGAAACGGCTCTATCGATTAGAACCTTACTGTCTTCAGAAAGCTCGAGGGCAACTAGGATGTGTTTGTATTTCATAACTATTCCTTTTCTTTATTCACTGTATTCAGAATAGTGCCGAGGAATAAAAATAGATGCCGAAGCGGTCGCAAAATAGAAAATGCTTCAACAAGACAGAGTGCCAAGGTTTCTCGTTTTTAAAGAAATCAAGACTGAGATAGGCTTCAGAACTGAAACTAACTGCGATAGGATGGCGACTTCTCAGACAGAAATTATACGCCGAATGGATTTGAATCATGCCGAACTCACTCTCTATCCGATCCTATACTCGCCAAAAGAGAGGGCATGCTCACCCGTTTCCACAACTTGTGCTGCCACTTAGAGGCGTCATTCGACTGGATATTGATGGTTCCTATTCTGGTAAGGTGACGCCAGGCGAATGCGTGATGATTAAAACAGGTGTGATGCACTACTTTACGGCCGACGAACACGCTAAATTCGTGGTTGTTGACCTGAAATGTCTACCAGAGAACCTTGAAAATTCAAACGTGTCTGTTTTCACGATCAGCGCGCCACTGATGCAGTTTCTCTCATTTATAGAAGAGCAGCTTTCCTATCAAAGAAACCCCTCTCTCGAACAGCAGATGTTCTCACTGTTTTATCAGTTACTGAGTGAGCAGAGAATGTTTAAGCAATTTGATAATAGGGTGAGGAATGTGGTGGATTACATGGAAGCGCATTTAAGTGAAGTGTTGACGATCGATTCGCTAGCCGAGGTGGCATGTTTAAGCCCAACGCAATTGAAGACGCTATTTAAGAAGCAAACGAGCGACTCGGTGATGCAATACCTGACCAACATGCGCATGGAACGTGCTAAAGCTTTGCTGCTGAACACCGATTACCCTATCCCTGTGGTGGCAGAAAAGGTAGGGTATCGAGATCCTAGTGCGTTTAGCCGTCGATTCTCTCTTCATTTTGGCCTTTCACCTTCGAACATTTCAGGTTAGCGACTCCAATTCCCTTGTATCAGCCTTCGAGTCAGCTTCTTTAGGGATTGCATTTCTTTTTAGTGATCCCTTACTCAATCCAGGCCGTCATTCATTTTTGTCATTCCATCGATTTCAGTCTTTCTAAACAACAATACCGTCTGAACGGCAAGATGTTCTATTTCCTTTAAGAATAATATCGCTCTATTGACGCGACGGTGTGTGATAGAGAGGAAATGGAATGATGGGCAGTGCAGCTAAAAAACATGGAATTGGGGCGATAGTATTGGCAAGTGTTCTTTGGGGCACAACAGGGACTGCGGCCAGTTTCACACAGAACGTCAGCCCATTGGCGACGGGGGCCTTTGCGACAGGCGTAGGTGGGCTGTTTTTACTGTTTTACTCTTATCGAACCCTGCTTTCAGACAGCCCACTGCTGTTAGCAAACTCTAGGTTGCTATTACTGGGAGGGGCGGCGGTTGTGGTGTATCCGCTCGCTTTTTATACGGCGATGAATTGGTCTGGTGTGGCCATCGGTACCGTTGTTTCTATTGCCAGTGCACCTTTCTTTACCGTTTTGTTGGAGTGCCTTATCAGCAAGAAAAGGGTATCTGTTAACTGGGTGGTGAGTTTTGTCTTGGGTGTGCTTGGTATCTGTTGTTTGATTATTGGAAAACCCGATCAAGCCAGTGGCGTATTGAAAGATACTCTTTATGTTTGGGGGCTATTACTTGGACTGTTAGCGGGTTTAACGTATGCCATCTACTCATGGGTGGCAAAAGCACTCATCGACAAAGGTGTACAGTCGCAATCGAGTGTGGCGAGTATGTTTGGCTTAGCGTCGCTGGTGTTGATTCCATCTTTATACTTTACTGGTGAAAACCTGTTTCTAAATTCAACACACGTTTCCATTGCCTTTTACATGGCGATATTTCCAATGTTTTTAGGCTACTTACTCTTTGGCATAGGTTTAAGAACAATAGAGGCGAGTCAAGCCACACTCATTACTTTATTAGAGCCGGCCGTCGCCACTTTGTTTGCTGTTTGGATTGTTGGTGAAAGACTAACCCTGTTAGGTTGGGGCGGCATGATCGCCATTGTGTTCTGCTTAATCTTACAATTGATGCCAAGTAAGAGCGCAATCGAGACGATCAAATTGACGGGCTAGTCGGCCAAGATGCGCAAGAACGGACGCGTAACAACGGTCAGCTTTCAACTATCGAGTCATTATTTTTAATAAGAGTGAACAAATTTTTCTTGAACTTGTCCTATAGAAACCATAACAATACACGTCACCATTTTTGATAGTTGAAGCTATGAATAC
>NZ_MCWZ01000062.1 GCF_002877365.1 Vibrio sp. 10N.261.55.A7 | reverse complement strand
TTTACAATAATATTGAAGAGTTAGTAGCTAAAATTAGCTTAGAAGCGCAACCAAGTGACCAAATTTTGGTCATGAGCAATGGTGGTTTTGAGGGGATTCACTCGAAACTCATGACGGCACTAAGTCATTAAACTCACGAAGAATACTATGAGAAAAGAACACGAGATTATGAATAGCACCTCTCAAAAAGCCATTACTTTGGCATTTACCGGAGCTTCCGGTGCTCCCTACGGTATTCGTTTACTTGAATGTCTGTTAGCTGCAGAGTACAAAGTCTACCTTTTGATTTCGTCCGCTGCTCGAGTGGTGATGGCGACAGAGCACAATCTAAAATTACCAAGTGGGCCAGACGCGTGTAAAAAAGCGTTGGTTGAGCATTTAGGCTGCGAGGCTGACAATCTCGAAGTTTGTGGGAAAGAAGATTGGTTTTCTCCTGTTGCATCGGGGTCTGCCGCGCCTAAGCAAATGGTAGTGTGCCCTTGCTCTGCGGGCAGTGTTGCGGCGATCGCGCATGGTATGTCTGATAATCTTATTGAACGAGCGGCTGATGTCGTTATGAAAGAACGTGGCCAGCTCCTTCTTGTGGTACGTGAAACGCCATTTTCTACACTGCATTTAGAGAACATGCATAAACTCTCTCAAATGGGGGTGACTATTATGCCTGCTGCCCCTGGTTTTTATCACCAACCTAAATCGATTGAAGACTTGGTTGATTTCATGGTGGCGAGAATTCTCGACCATTTAGGTGTTGAGCAAGGGTTGGTACCACGTTGGGGATATTCCAAGTAGGAATCAGCTCTTGGAAAATGGCACATCAGAGAAAAGTCATTGTTCTTTTCTGTATTGTTCTCTTCTGTATTGCTCTCCTCTGTGTTGGTGAGTGGTTAATCTTTATGGATAAGTTATTCAATACAAATTACAATCACCACTAACTCATCGGGGAGCCTGATGCATGCTGTTGCATCCGCTGAGATCAAGCCAAGCTTGGGACCCGCACTATTGCTTTATGAATGTTGGAAAAACAAGGCATTAAGCAGTAACCAACCTGAACCAGATAATGCTGGCGTAGGAATTGAGTGTGGAACGTCGATTTTTAGCCATCGCTTGGTTAAAAACAGAATTCGATGAAAGTGATTATCGAACATGGCGTATTCCCTCTGTTTCTGCGCTGCTCAATTAAGGAGAGCGAGCAGTGAAAACCCCTCTAAATGTAATTTCCCTTGCGACAATAGCGTCTTTATCCGCTGTATCTGTGCCGCTTCAAGCCGCGGAAACTCTTACTGTCTACACTTATGATTCCTTTGCTTCCGATTGGGGCCCTGGTCCAACGGTTGAAAAAGCCTTTGAAGCACAGTGTGGCTGTGATCTTAACTTTGTGGCGTTAGACGACGGTGTTTCTATATTAAATCGTCTGCGTTTAGAAGGCGGGAAAAGCAAAGCGGATATCGTGTTGGGTCTGGATAACAACTTGATGGCAGAAGCGAGAGAGACCGGTTTGCTGTCAAATCATAATGTCGATACTTCGAGCGTGACTCTACCAAATGGCTGGAATGATGAAACGTTTGTTCCTTATGATTTTGGTTACTTTGCTTTCGTCTACAACAAAGAAACACTGGCTAACCCACCGAAAAGTCTGAAAGAGTTGGTGGAAGAGCGCGATGATTTAAAGGTTATCTATCAGGACCCTCGTACCTCTACGCCAGGACAAGGCCTACTGCTATGGATGAAGTCGGTTTACGGTGATAACAGCACGAAAGCGTGGCAGCAACTGGCGACAAAAACAGTTACCGTCACTAAAGGCTGGTCTGAGGCTTATTCGATGTTCTTAAAGGGTGAGTCAGACCTCGTGCTGTCTTACACAACATCTCCTGCTTACCACTTAATCGCTGAGAATGATGCGAAGTATGCGGCGGCTAATTTTTCTGAAGGCCATTACACACAGGTAGAGGTTGCAGCGAAAGTGAAAGGCTCTTCAAATGACGAGTTGGCTAACCAGTTTATGTCGTTTATTTTGAGTGATGAATTTCAGTCTGCAATGCCAACAGGAAACTGGATGTATCCAGTCACTGGTGTTGAGCTACCAGAGGGCTATGAGTCGCTGACCATTCCGAAAAAGTCGTTAAGCTTTAGTTCTGATGATGTGGCGAAAGAGCGCAAAGCGTGGATTCGTGAGTGGCAAAGCGCATTAACGATGTAATGATTGGCTTGAGGCTCACGATTGAATTCAATTCCTAAAGTTGGCATTTGGGTCGCGGTTATTATCGCGACCTTTGTCATTTCAGCACTGGCCGCTTTGCTTATTGAGGCGCCTTCATTAGATCTACGACAGGTTTGGGGTGACCCTTATTATCGTCATGTGACTAAGTTTAGTTTTTATCAGGCGTTTCTCTCTGCGCTGTTGAGTATTGGCCTTGCTATTCCCGTCGCCCACGCTTTGTCTCGACGTCAATTTAAAGGTAAAGAACTGCTATTGAAGTTGTTTGCAACAACATTGGTGCTGCCTGTTCTGGTTGGTGTATTCGGGCTCTTAGCTATCTATGGGAATAGCGGCCTACTGTCGACTTGGCTACAGAGCATTGGTAGTGAGTTGCCGTTTTCCATCTACGGTTTGAACGGTATTCTGCTTGCTCATGTGTTCTTCAATCTTCCTTATGCTAGCCGGTTGTTGCTGCAAGCGCTTGATAGTGTGCCAACCGAACAGCATAAGCTTTGTGCTCATTTGGGCATGAGCCATTGGGATAAGTTTAAGTGGGTCGAATGGCCTAGATTAAAGCAGCAGCTCCCCCATGTTTTTGGCTTAGTCTTTATGCTTTGCTTCACCAGTTTTGCCACCGTGATGGCGCTGGGTGGTGGCCCTAAGTCAACAACGATAGAGCTTGCGATTTACCAAGCGATCAAATTTGATTTTGATCTACAAGCGGGTGCGTTACTCGCTATGTGGCAAATGCTATTGTGTGCGGTGATCTCTATTGCTATTCAACGATTATCGAAACCTTTATCTGTCAGCTCTGGCGCTACGCATAAGCAGCTCTATTTGAGTCGAGACTCTTGGGTTTCAAAAGGGTGGGATAGTTTTTGGATCATGGGTGCCCTAATGCTCGTGATTCCCCCGTTACTCATGGTTATATTGAGCGGTTTGAATAGTCAGCTACCTCAAGTACTGACTGATACTCGGTTTTGGTCTGCTTTCTGGGCGTCAATTAGAGTAGCAAGCCTTGCCAGTTTGATGGCAGTTTGTATTGGTATTAGCATCTTGTTGACGAGCCGCGCTCTGAGATTACGGTATCGGAATCGCAGCGCTGATCAGATTGAGATGGTCGGCATGATCATTCTGGTTACTCCCGGTTTGGTTGTCAGTACTGGTCTATTTTTGCTATTGAGGAATTTTACCGACGTGTTTAGTGCGGCGGGGATTGTGGTGGTTGCCGTGAATGCGTTGATGGCATTGCCATTTGTCATTAAAACGTTGGCTCAACCGATGCTTCATATTGGCCAGCAGTACCAATATGTTTGCGCCAGTTTAGGTATGACAGGGTGGCAACGTTTGCGAGTGGTTGAGTTTAGAGCGCTTCGTAAGCCCTTTGCTCATGCCTTTGCCATTAGCTTTATGTTTTCCATTGGAGACTTAAGCGCCATTGCCTTGTTTGGCAGCCAAGAGTTTAGAACCCTACCATTGTATCTATTTCAGTTACTTGGAAGCTATCAGATGGATGCCGCCGCGGTGGTTTCTGTGACACTGCTTCTGCTGAGCGTGAGCTGCTTTGCCGTAATTGAAATGCTGTTTAGAGCAAATAAGAGGTCATATTAGTGCTAAAAATTGCAGATGTTGATTATCACTATCAACAAGAATGCTTCCAATTTGACTTATCGATGGAGCAAGGCTCGATCATTGCTCTAATGGGGCCGAGTGGCGCAGGAAAGTCGACACTATTGAGTTTAGTGGCTGGGTTTATTGATCCGGTTTCGGGTGATATTCAGGTTAATGAACGCTCAGTTATAGGTAAAGAGCCTCATCAGCGACCGTTCTCTATGCTGTTTCAAGAGCACAATCTATTTGCCCATTTAACGGTTCGTGAAAATATTGGTTTGGGGCTTCATCCTGGCTTAAAGCTGACGTCAAAGCAAATCCAACAAGTACAAGATTCAGCGACTCAGGTCGGCGTCGATGCGTTGTTAGACAGGTTACCCGAGCACTTATCTGGTGGTCAACGCCAGCGAGTGGCGCTAGCACGTTGCTTCGTCCAACCGCATTCCATTTGGCTACTTGATGAGCCTTTTTCTGCATTAGACCCAGTGCTTAGAGAAGAAATGCTGGCATTGGTTAAGCGCCTGGCTGATGAACGAAATATCACTGTGCTCATGGTGACGCACCACATCAACGATGCCAAAGCCATCGCGAGTCATTTTGCGTTCATTGCCAATTATAGGGTGGATGCAACCGGTGAGATTGGCCAATTAAGCCAGCAACATGAAAATACGCAACTTGCTGATTTTGTCCAAGCGGCACTATAGGGTGCTAGACAAAGAAAAATAAAAAGGTTGATAAACATGTGCTTATCAACCTTTTTTAATCGTACGTTTTGAAGCGTTAGTCTTCTGCTGCTTCGTGAAGCTCTTTCAGTACTTGGAAGACTTCGCGGTAAGATTTTGCTGGTTTCCCTGATTTTTTCTCTTTAGCGGCTTGTCTGGCTAGTTGACGTAAACGCTGACGATCAGCTGACGGATAGAGATCCATAACGTCAGCAATCGCGCTATCTCCCTCTTCAACGACTCGATCACGTAAGCCTTCAAGCTTATGCAGCTCAGCCGTTGCTTGAGAGTGTTTATTACGGATTTTATCTAACCCGGCTTGCAGCGGTTCCGTTTCGATTGTACGCATCATTTTACCGATGTATTGCAATTGGCGACGCTTCGCTTCGTTTTTGAAACGTTGGGCATCTTTAATTGCATCAGCAAGATCTTCACTCATTGGGATCTTTTTCAGCATAGCGGGTGTAAGAGCAACAAGTTCTTCCCCTAGCTTTTGTAGTGCGTCCATGTCTTGTTTCATTTCGGTTTTACTTACCCAAATGATCTCTTCTTCCGGTTCCCAAGGCGCTTTCTGGTTTTTACGAGCCATCTTTTCTGCCTATATCACTGTCTTAAACTAATATTAGGCCTATTTTAACAACAATCGTGGGGAGATTGGGAAATTCTTGTTATCCTAAGCATATATAATTCAAAAATGACTCAGATTAGATATGGATGTAAAACAGCAAGTCGCACAACAGCGCGTTGATTTAGAAGCCGCAGTCGCAAAAGCTCTTGAAATGGCGTCAGTAAGTGCCGACGCTGCAGAGGTTGCAATTACTAAATCGACAGGGCTTAGCGTTTCCACTCGCATGTGTGAGGTTGAGAACGTTGAATTTAATAGTGATGGCGCATTGGGGATTACCGTTTATCGTAATCAACAAAAAGGCAGTGCATCAA
>NZ_MCWZ01000061.1 GCF_002877365.1 Vibrio sp. 10N.261.55.A7 | reverse complement strand
GGCGTTGTTGATCAAATCCGATTCAGAGCGGAGCTAACCTATGACTGCCTCTCGATCAATTTCTAACAGGCATACCTAGCCCGATAACTTTGTTCATAGCCTTAACGTTGGCTAACGCTTCACCGACTTGAGCATTATAGTTTCTCAAGCTTAATCGACCGCTAGTTAGCCCCTTGTATCGAGACATTGCAGTTTCGGATAATGACCGATGGTGATAGCCTGAATCCACTTTCCATTGAGCTAAATTACCTTCTTTTAGCGCTTTTACTGCCTCATTTCTGGGGTGTCCATCGTCCCAGAAGCCAGCATTTTTTCGTGGCGGTATTAATGGCCTACTTCCTTTTCTTTGCAATACTTTATGGCACTCTTTGGTGTCATAGGCCCCATCGCCAGATACAGCTTGAACCTTTCTTCGTAAAGGATTGAGTAGAGTTGGAAATACCTCACTATCACCCACACTAACGAGGCTTACTTCTGCTCTGATAACCTCATTCGTATCTACGTCGACAGCAAGGTGGAGCTTACGCCAAGTTCTTCGCTTTTCGTTTCCATGTTTTCGCACTTTCCATTCACCTTCACCGAAGACCTTTAGGCCAGTGGAATCTATAGCGATATGGCGAATTGGGCCTATTGATGGGTTTCTGTACTTGACCTGCACTGTCTTTGAGCGTTTGCTAATGCTCGTGTAGTCAGGGGACGTTAACGGAACATCCATTAGCTTAAAAATCGAATCGATGAAGCCTTGAAGCGCACGAAGTGGCAGAGAAAATACTCCCTTTATCATGAGAGCGGTTTCAATAGCGGTATCCGAGAACTGAAATCCTCTCCCTCGTCTACCGTGATGTGCCGTACATTTCCATGCATCAATGGCAGAATCATCTATCCAAAAAGTGAGGGAGCCTCGATTGCGAAGCGCTTCGTTATAATCACTCCAGTTAGAGATCTTAGCTTTAGACTTTCCCATATCAACACCCATTTAATCTGTCATAAATGATCAGATCGTGGGAACACCAAAAGGTTCAATTGATTTAGGCAACAACGCC
>NZ_MCWZ01000060.1 GCF_002877365.1 Vibrio sp. 10N.261.55.A7 | reverse complement strand
CTCAAATCTATGGATGGCTTAAGGCCGTCAAAAAAGACGCGAAAATCAGCGATAGAGAAAAAGAACTCGCCACTGAAAATGCCAAACTCAAACGATTATTGGCTGAGCAAGCTGAGGAGTTAGACATCGTAAAAAAGGCCGCCACCTACTTCGCGAAAAATCTAAAGTAGATTGCTATGAGTTTATGCTCGAACACCTGACGCAATATAGGATTGTCCGTATGGCTAAGGTGTTTGGGGTTTCTCGAAGTGGGTTTTATTATTGGATTGATAATCGCCATAAAATCACTCAACGCAACGAACACCGAAAGCAGCTTGATAGCAAAGTTCGAGAAATCTTTGATGATAAAAAGGAACGCGATGGTGCAAGGCGTATTCAAAAAGAACTTGAAGAAAATGGTATTAACATAGCCGCGAGCATGAAGCGCCAAAACTTAGTCGCGAAGGCCGCCCGTAAGTTCCAATGCACGACAGACAGCAAACATAGGCTTCCTGTTGCCCCGAACTTGCTTGAACAAGACTTTAATGCGACAGCACCGAATCAAAAATGGGCTGGTGATATAACCTATCTAGCGACAAGCGAAGGTTGGATGTATTTAGCGGTTGTTATCGACTTGTACTCACGGCAAGTAGTTGGTTGGTCAATGAACACCAGAATGACCGCGACTCTGGTCTGTGATGCGCTCTCAATGGCATTATTCCGTAGAGGCATGCCCGAAGGGGTTATTATCCATAGTGACAGAGGTAGCCAATATTGTTCAAAAGACTACAGAGGCTTAATCTCAGCCCATAATCTAAAACAAAGTATGAGTAGGAAGGGAAATTGCTGGGATAATGCCTGTGTTGAGAGTTTCTTCCACTCAATGAAAGTAGAAGCCGTCCAATACGAGCCGATAATGACGCGAGAAGAGATGCGCCAAGCGCTTTTTGAATATATCGAAGTTGATTATAATCGAACAAGAAGGCACAGTGCTCTTGGGTACCTAAACCCTGTTAACTTTGAAAAACAATATGTCGCTTAATGCGGTGTCCAGTCTAACTGGAGCAGATCACTTCGTGTTTGAACGGAAAGTTCAACAGGAACACCGAGCAACATGGCTTCTTTTACATGACGCCATTGATACTCAT
>NZ_MCWZ01000059.1:2445-2696 GCF_002877365.1 Vibrio sp. 10N.261.55.A7 | reverse complement strand
GCTGATGAATCACACTGCATGTTCGATGACTTCTACAACAAAGCAACGGTTAAGTTCCTAGAGACTGCCCCTTACGAAGAGCCACAGGCTTACCCTGAAGAAACCGTCGGTAAAGCGTCTTTATGGCGCCCTTACTGGCGTCAAATGTACGTTGATTGCCAAATGGCACTTAACGCAACACGTAACCTATCAATCGCCGGTATCGTAAAAGAAGATGAAGAGCTCATTGCAAAAGCAAAAGCTTGGACTCT
>NZ_MCWZ01000059.1:0-1762 GCF_002877365.1 Vibrio sp. 10N.261.55.A7 | reverse complement strand
AGCAAAAGCTTGGACTCTAAAATTGTCTACCTACGATCCTGAAGGTGTGACTTCTCGTGGTTACAACGATGAAGCGGCATTCCGTGTCATTGCAGCTATGGCTTGGGGTTACGACTGGTTACACGCTCATTTCACTGATGAAGAACGTCAGCAAGTTCAAGATGCACTGATTGAGCGTTTAGACGAAATCATGCACCACCTACGTGTTACGGTTGATCTACTGAACAACCCACTGAACAGCCACGGTGTTCGTTCTATTTCTTCTGCTATCATCCCTACGTGTATCGCGCTTTACCACGATCACCCGAAAGCAGGCGAATACATTGCCTACGCTCTAGAATACTACGCAGTACACTACCCACCTTGGGGCGGTGTTGACGGTGGTTGGGCAGAAGGCCCAGACTATTGGAACACGCAAACGGCATTCCTAGGCGAAGCATTCGATTTATTGAAAGCGTACTGTGGCGTAGACATGTTCAACAAAACATTCTATGAAAACACTGGTGACTTCCCACTTTACTGCATGCCTGTTCACTCTAAGCGTGCGAGCTTCTGTGATCAGTCGTCAATTGGTGATTTCCCAGGTCTAAAACTGGCATACAACATCAAGCACTACGCGGGTGTTAACCAAAAGCCAGAATATGTTTGGTACTACAACCAACTTAAAGGCCGTGATACTGAAGCGCACACGAAATTCTACAACTTCGGTTGGTGGGACTTCGGCTACGACGATCTTCGCTTCAACATCCTTTGGGATGCGCCAGAAGAGAAAGCACCGTCTAACGATCCACTGTTGAAAGTATTCCCAATCACGGGTTGGGCTGCATTCCACAACAAGATGACTGAGCGTGACAACCATATCCACATGGTATTCAAGTGTTCTCCGTTTGGCTCAATCAGCCACTCTCACGGTGACCAAAACGCATTCACTCTACACGCGTTCGGTGAAACTCTTGCGGCGATCACGGGTTACTACGGTGGTTTCGGTGTTGATATGCACACTAAGTGGCGTCGTCAAACGTTCTCTAAAAACCTGCCTCTATTCGGTGGTAAAGGTCAATACGGCGAGAACAAGAACACTGGCTACGAAGGTCATCAAGACCGTTTCTGTATCGAAGCGGGCGGCACTATCTCTGACTACGACACAGAATCTGATGTGAAAATGGTTGAAGGTGATGCAACGGCGTCATACAAGTACTTCGTTCCTGAGATCGAGTCTTACAAGCGTAAGATCTGGTTCGTACAAGGTAAAGTATTCGTCATGCAAGACAAGGCAACGCTTTCTGAAGAGAAAGACATGACCTGGCTAATGCACACGACTTTTGCTAACGAAGTGGCTGAAAAAGCATTCACTATCCGTGGTGAGAAAGCGCACCTAGACGTGAACTTCATCAACGAAGCTTCTGACAACATCACATCAGTGAAGAATGTTGAAGGCTTTGGCGAGGTTGACCCGTACGAGTACCAAGATCTTGAAATTCACCGTCACGTTGAAGTGGAATTCAAGCCTTCGAAAGAGCACAACATCCTTACTCTTCTCGTTCCTAATAAGAACGAAGGCGAGCAAGTAGAAGTGTCTCACAAGCTTGTCGGCAATACGCTAGAGCTTACAGTCGATGGCGAAACCGTGTCTATTGAACTGTAATAGAAGAAGCAGTGACCGTTTTTAAAAAAGTGAACATGTAACGTTTTCCATGCTGGTTAACTTGTTCCTTTAAGGGCTCTAGGGTTTGTCTCCTAGAGCCTTTTTTTAGGTTCATCG
>NZ_MCWZ01000058.1 GCF_002877365.1 Vibrio sp. 10N.261.55.A7 | reverse complement strand
ACCTTAGCTATCCGCGCATAGTGACTGTCTTGTTGAACAAGTCCCATCAGCGTGTCACCTTGTGGGCCTATGAGCACGTGGTAAATGATCTCTTTGACCAAATCTTGCCCGAAAATCGATTTCTCGGCGTCATTGTGAAGGCACTCAATCAGCCTGATGCAAGCATCCTCCAATTTATCCGTCACTTGCGCTTTTTGTAGGCCAATGGCGGATTTACGTACCTTATTCACACCGAGTTGTTCCACGAGCGTATTCAGCAGCCTTAAATCGACATCGACACACAACCCAAGCAGTGGTGCGTTGTCATTCATCATTGACTCGCATTCAAGCGGCAGTGGCACCCCAATCACCAAATAGTCGCCCGCACCGTAGTTCAGGCTATGTTCGTTGAGGTGAATACGTTTGTGGCCTTGGCCCATAATGATAATGCCAGATTGATACAGTAACGGCTGTCGACTGGTTGAAGAACTTGCACAGTAGAAACTGACCCCCTCAACCCCCGTGTTATGAACACCATTATTTTCAAGCAAAGAGAAGGTGCTTGCGTAGTCTTGCATGGTTTTAGAAAGCTGGGGCATGGGGCTGTCCTGATGTTGTGGCGAGCGTTCAATTTACTGATAAAAGCAGAAATAGGCAATAAAAGTAGACGAATTAACCTATATAAAAACCACTATTAGGACTAATATGCATGGGTGTTGTGAGCCAATGTTAATAATAAATAGGGAATAATAGATGAAATTCAATTACGTGAACCCGACTCAAATCTTATTCGGACAACAACAGATTGCCGGAATTACTCAGCAGTTATCAGCAGACAGTAAAGTGCTGGTAATTTATGGGGGCGGTTCAATTAAGAAGAATGGTGTTTATGACCAGGTGGTTGCCGCACTAAAAGATCACCAGTGGGTAGAATTCTCTGGTGTTGAGCCAAACCCTAAACGTGAAACGCTAGACAAAGCGGTTCAATTGGTAAGAGAAGAAAACGTTGATTTCATCCTCGCTGTTGGTGGCGGTAGTGTTATCGATGGTTCTAAATACGTTGCGGCTTCTGCACTTTATGAAGGCGAAGGTTGGGACATTCCATCAGGCAAGCACCAAGTGACGCAGGCATTGCCAATCGGCGCTGTGTTGACGCTTCCTGCTACTGGCTCAGAATCAAACATGGGCTCTGTTGTGACCAACGGTGAAACTCAAGAGAAGCTTGCGTTCCTATCGCCTTTCGTACAACCAAAATTTGCCGTGATGGATCCAGACGTTATGAAAACGCTGCCTGAACGCCAATTGGTCAACGGTGTGGTTGATGCTTGGGTGCACGTTTGTGAGCAGTACATTACGACAACGAACAATGCGTATGTGCAAGATGGTTACTCAGAAGCGCTACTTCGCAGCCTACTTAAACTCGGCCAAGATTTTGAAAATCGCGATAACGATGAGTGGCGTGCAAACCTTATGTGGTCGGCTAACCAAGCCCTCAATGGTTTGATTGGTGTTGGTGTGGTGCAAGATTGGGCAACGCACATGATTGGCCATGAGCTGACGGCGGCATTTGGTGTGGATCACGCGCGCTCATTGGCGATCGTTCAACCGTCGCTCATGCGCAACCAAATGGCAACGAAACGTGCCAAGCTTGAGCAAATGGGAGTGAATGTGTTTGGCTTAGAGAAAGGTGACGATCTTGCTGAGCGCACAGTGGACGCAATTGAAGCCTTTTACCAAAGTTTAGATGTGGCAACGACACTGACGGATCATGGTTTAACGGCAGAGCAAGCGGTTGATAAGATTGTGGGTCAAATTGAAGCCCATGGTATGGTCGCGCTAGGTGAGCATCAGGCGATCACATTGACTGAAAGCCGTAAGATTCTAGAATCTGCCATCGCGTAAGAACGTTCTTAACCGATAATATTCAGTTTAAATGCCACGATATTTCGTGGCATTTTTGTTTTTGTATCGGCCTACTTTGCCATTTCCCCACCGTGTATTTAGGGTCTGTTGATCTTTCGAGCTGATTTTTGCAGCGACGTGTTGGTTCATTATTCTTAATAAACAGAGGCAAGGCAGAGGCTTTGATATGTCGTTATTCTACATGATAAGCGATAACGCAGGATAAATGACCAACAAGTGCTGCCCGAAGGGTTCGGCTAACATCGTTTTATGCTTTGTTAATGAGTATTTGCTTAGAATCACTAGGCTACACACTCATTGCCGCGCCTAAAACGATTTTATCTCGAACAAAACTTAACCACGAAAGATCAACAGACCCGAGTGACTTTCATTTATACAACATCCGTTATTTAACCGCTTGTTCATATTGACATCGCTTATGCTCTAAATGATAATCCCTATCAATTGGTATGTTATAACATTATCAATAATAATCGAATTAAGGGAATGAAAATGAAATTTATTGGGTATTTACTGTCTGTCGGGTTGAGTGTATTCAGCGTTAATAGCGCCGCTCAAATTAACTTTTCTTGGACAGTGAACGCAGGGCCTATTAACCCTCATCAAACATCACCAAACCAAATGTACGCACAAGCCATGGTTTATGAACCGTTGGTGAAATACAACAAAGGAGGCGAGCTGCTTCCTTGGCTGGCGAAATCATGGCAAGTCTCAGCGGATGGTAAAGCGTATACCTTCTTCTTGAGAGACGATGTGAAATTCTCAAATGGTGAAACATTCAATGCCCAAGCGGTGAAAGCGAACTTTGATCAGGTACTGAAAAATTTTGAGAAACACCGCTGGTTAGAGTTGATTAATCAAATAGATAAAACCGTCGTAGCGGATGAGTTTACGGTGGTGCTGCATTTGAAAAATGCTTATTACCCTGCGTTGCAAGAGCTTTCATTAGTGCGCCCAGTTCGGTTTATGGCGCCTTCGGCGATGCCAAAAGAAGGGAATACAGGAGACGGCATTGCGGAGCCTGTAGGAACAGGGCCATGGATGCTGGATACCAGTGTTCTCGGCGTGAAAGATACCTTTGTGCGTAACCCATACTACTGGGGGGAAGCGCCTGCACATGAAAAAGTTGAAGTCGCCGTGATTGCTGACCCTAATGCCCGTGCGCTTGCCTTTGAAAGCGGCATGGTGAATCTTATTTACGGCTTGGAAGGGCAAATCTCTCCTGATACCTTCGACCGATTCACCAAAGATCCTTCTTTGCATACCGCATTATCTGATCCTATTTCGACACGCCTGATTGCAATGAACAGCGCACGTTCAGCCACACAAGAACGCGAGGTTCGTATTGCCCTTAACCATGCCATCGACCGTGATGCGATTGCGAAAGGCATTTTCTATGGCACCGAGTTACCCGCCAATAGCTTGTTTGCGCGAAATGTGCCTTATGCAGATATTGAACTCACCGACTACAACCACAGCGTGAAACAAGCGAAGAAGGTGTTGGATGACGCAGGTTGGGTCATGTCATCTGAAGATACTTACCGTTCTAAAGAGGGGAAAGAGCTGGCGGTAGAATTGGTTTATCATGGTCATGATGCCAACCAAAAAGCGATCGCTGAGGTGCTTCAAGCGAACTTTAAAGACGTTGGCGTGAAACTCATCTTGGCCGCAGAAGAGCGTAGTCGCTTTTATAAGAGACAAAAAGGGGGCGAGTTCGACCTTATCTTTAACAATACCTGGGGTTCACCGTACGACCCGCATTCGTTTGTAAGTGGTATGCGTGTTCCTTCTCATGCTGACTATATGGCTCAAGCAGGGTTGCCAAATAAAGCGGAGATAGACCAGACCATCGATGCGATTTTGTCGAGCACCGATGAAGCAGAGAGAAAGAAACTGTACACCTCTCTACTGAATTCACTGCACGATCAAGCGGTCTATCTGCCGGTTACTTACATGCGTATTACGGGTGTGGCGGCGAGTAAGTTGGGTAAGTTCTCGATGGGTTCCACTGTGTTTGATATTCCATTCGAACAATTCCAATAAACTGTCATTGATCACGTAGAGCCAATCAGGTGTGAATGCCCTGATTGGCTTTCGCGTATGCCACCCCCATGGCTGGCAAAGGAATCTCCATGCTATCTTTTATATTCAGACGCGCCTTACTTGTTGTTCCCCTTCTTTGGGCCGTCTCATTAATCATCTTTCTGTTCTTACGTCTAAGTGGAACCGAGCCTGCGTTGGCGTATCTTCGTGCGGGCAATATTCCTCTAACGGATCAATCCATTGCTGAAGCCGAGCGCTTTCTGGGTTTGAATAAGCCGTTATGGGAGCAGTACTACGACTGGCTCTATGGCGCAATTCATCTTGATTTTGGCACCTCGTACATGACGGGAAGACCGGTCTTAGATGACCTTCTTTATTACTTGCCTGCTACCTTAAAGCTGGCCTCGTTTGCCTTGCTCATCACGCTCGCGTTATCCATCCCCCTCGCGATTTGGGCAGCCCGTTATCGCGATAAATGGCCCGACTTTACCATTCGAGGGCTTGCCTTTATCGGGGTGTCGATTCCCAACTTTTGGCTGAGTTTTCTTTTGGTGTTGCTGTTCTCCATCCACCTAAAGTGGTTGCCACCGATGGGATACGGAGGGCTTTCTCACATGTTATTGCCCGGCTTTGCTATTGCGTTTATGTCGCTCTGTATTAATGCCAGATTGCTCAGAGCCAGCATGCTTGAGGTCAGTGGTCAGCGTCATGTTCGCTATGCGCGTATCCGAGGGATTTCGCCGCGTCGGGTCGAACGTACTCACATATTAAGAAATAGCTTGTTGCCAATTGTCACTGCGGCAGGCATGCACATTGGCGAGTTGATTGGCGGCTCGTTAATTGTTGAAAGCATTTTCAGTTGGCCTGGGGTTGGGCGTTACGCCATTACCGCTATCAGCAACAACGACTACCCAATCATTCAGTGCTTTACCTTGATGATGACGGCCATCTTTATCTTTTGTAACTTGGCGATAGACATTATCTACGCATGGCTAGACCCAAGAATTCGTTTGGAGGCTGCGGAATGTCAGTAATCAGAAGTTTATCTCCCAGTGCGTTGCTCGGATTTGTGGTGCTTATCTTACTTATGTTTGTGGCCTTGTTTGCCCCATGGTTAGCCCCTTATGATCCCAACGAAATTGATCTCTCACAGCGATTACTGGGCATCAGCAGTGAACATTGGTTTGGCACGGATCATCTTGGTCGAGACCTTTTTTCTCGCTTAGTGACCGCCACTTCTGTGTCTCTTGGCGCGGTCTTTGTCACCTTGGCACTCATGCTGGTGATAGGCGTTGGGTTAGGCGGCCTCGCGGGATTTGTGGGCGGCAGAACGGATCAGGTCATCATGCGTATCTGCGAAGTGTTTATGACTTTTCCAACCGTGGTATTGGCGCTGTTCATGGTCGCGATATTAGGGACTGGGCTGGTGAACGTGATCATCGCCATCGCCGTGACGCACTGGGCATGGTATGCCCGTATCTCGCGTAGTCTGGTTCTTACCGTCAGGCACAGCGATTATCTTCGCGCCGCCAAGTTGGCGGGTGTGCCACCTTGGGCAAGGTTTCGAGTGCACATACTGCCCAATATCATGGTGCAGTTAATGGTACTGGCCACGCTCGATATTGGCCATGTCATGTTGCATGTTTCAGGCTTAAGTTTTCTTGGTCTGGGCGTGCAATCCCCAACACCAGAATGGGGCGTTATGATCAACGATGCACGTCAGTTTATTTGGACCAATCCATTGCTCGTTATCTGGCCGGGTTTGGCGATTCTTGTCAGTGTGATGGCGTTTAACCTGCTCGGTGACGCGATGCGAGATAAATTGGATCCTAACCTGGAGCACAACGGATGAAACTCGAATTAACCAATCTAAGTATTAAAACCGCCTTATCAACCTTGGTTAAAGACGTGAACTTGTGTATTGAATCGGGCTCGGTATTGGCACTGGTTGGCGCCAGTGGCTCAGGAAAATCGGTCACGTGCTCAGCGATATTCGATCTATTACCTTCAAGCCTGAAAGCGGAGGGAGCGATCACGTTTAATGGCCAGCCCGCTAACATTCAAGCGATAAGAGGTAAGCACATTACCTGCATCATGCAGAACCCGGCCAGTGCGTTCAATCCACTGCAATCGATGAAGCAGCATGGTGTTGAAACCATGGTGGCGAGTGGGCAAAAATACCGAGAAGAAGCGCTGATTGAAGCGATGCAAGACGCGGGTTTGACCGAGTGTGAAAACACGCTGACTCTGTATCCATTCCAAATGAGTGGAGGCATGCTACAAAGAATGATGCTCGCGCTCGCTTTAGTCAGTGGCGCGGAACTTCTTGTGGCTGACGAGCCAACCACTGACCTTGATCTTGTTGTGCAGGCCCATATTTTGAACCGCTTAGAAGCCATCAGTAAAAAACGAAATTTGGGTGTGTTATTGGTCACCCATGATTTTGGTGTGGTCGCTCGCCTTGCTGACCGAGTGGCGGTCATGTCTCATGGTGAAATTGTCGAACAGGGCACGGTGACTGAAATCTTCCACCATCCGCGTCATCAAGCCACGCGATCTTTATTAGACGCTCACCTATCGCTTTATAAGGAGCACAGCCATGGATAGCTTTATCTCAGTTCAAGGGGTAGCAAAGCGCTATCAACCACAAGGCTTGACGCGACGCCAAAAAAGCAAACAAGTGCTGACCGACATTAGCCTCGACATTCACCATGGCGAATCGTTGGCACTGGTGGGGGCGAGTGGTAGTGGCAAAAGCACGCTTTGCCGTTTGATTGTGGGGTTAGAGCCCTGCAGTGAGGGCGAAGTACGTCATAACGGTCAGTCTATTGCTGCGTTTGACAAAGCGCAGTGGCGTGAGTATCGCCAAGACGTGCAACTCGTTTTCCAAGACGCCATTGGCGCGGTGAACCCAAGACAACGGATTGAACAGATCCTGGCTGAGCCACTGCGTTATCTTCGTCAATTAAACAAAAAGGAGATAGCGATAGAAAGTGAAGCCTTGATGAAGCAGGTGGATTTAGATGTCGACTTACTCAAACGCCGCGCGGGTCAATTAAGTGGTGGGCAGTTACAGCGCGTTGGTATCGCACGTGCGTTGGCTGTGAAGCCCAAATTGATTGCCCTGGATGAGTCTCTATCAAGCCTAGACATGGTGCTTCAGCAGCAGATGATTGAATTACTCAAGTCGATTCAGCGTGAGTTTGGAACGGCATTTTTGCTGATCACCCATGACCTTCGACTGGTGGACTTATTCTGCGATCGAGTCATCGTACTTGATGAGGGAGAAATCGTTGAAAGCCGCTCTGCGAGAAGCTCAGAGCCTTGGCAAAGTGATATGGGTAAAAAGCTCAATGCGGCGATATTGCCAGCCATGCCAGTGTTAGATGAATCCGTTCAGAGGCGTGTGAAAACAGGCAATACGGAAAATGAACTCGCTTGCGCTGAGTAATCACGGCGCAAACATCGCCACGATCTCGCATCGCTTGAAAGCGTATCAAATCGTGGCGCTAGTTGTTAAATAAATAATAAATAATA
>NZ_MCWZ01000057.1 GCF_002877365.1 Vibrio sp. 10N.261.55.A7 | reverse complement strand
GTTTTGGAACATGCCTTGAAGCTGGTTGGTCATCTCTTCCATACCTGGAGGCGCCATGATTTCCACACCCATTTGCGGTGCTGCGACATCAATCTCAATTTCTTTATCGTCTAATTTACCTTCACGTAATTTCTTACGGAATATTTGGCGAGTGTTTGAAGACGTGTCGTCTGACTTTTCATTCTCACCCCAAGCATCTCGTGCTGGTGGCAATAGAGCATCGAGGATACGCTCTTCTGCTTGCTCTTCTGCGCGGAATTGTACTTTTTCCATCGCTTGTTGATGCGTCATCTTAATCGCTACATCAGTCAAGTCGCGGATAATCGTTTCCACTTCCTTACCCACGTAACCCACCTCGGTGAATTTTGTCGCTTCCACCTTAATGAACGGAGCGTTGGCCAATTTCGCTAATCGACGAGCGATCTCTGTTTTACCCACGCCCGTAGGGCCAATCATGAGAATGTTCTTCGGTGTTACCTCTGCACGCAAGCTTTCTTCAAGCTGCATACGACGCCAGCGGTTACGCAGTGCAATCGCCACTGAGCGCTTGGCTTGATCTTGACCAATAATATGGCGATTTAATTCATGAACGATTTCACGAGGAGTCATCTCAGACATATTGTTTTCCTTAAAACGGTATCACTAGCTATCTTTGTTTATTATCTCGTTGCTTTGAACGCAATGAATAACAATGGCTATTCAGCTTTGTCAGCCGGAATTTCTAGTTCTTCGATAGTGTGGTGTTGGTTGGTGAACACACAGATATCCCCTGCAATTTTCAGTGATTTCTGTGCGACTTCAAGTGCATCTAATTCAGTATTCTCAAGCAATGCTGTTGCTGCGGCTTGAGCAAAGTTGCCACCCGATCCGATAGCAATCAAATCATTTTCTGGCTGAACGACATCGCCATTACCAGTAATGATGAGTGAAGCGGTTTCATCGGCAACAGCCAATAGTGCTTCTAACTTACGCAGCGCGCGATCGCTACGCCAATCTTTTGCCAGTTCAACGGCCGCCTTGGTTAGATGACCTTGGTGCATCTGCAATTTACTTTCAAAGCGCTCAAACAGGGTGAATGCATCTGCTGTACTACCAGCAAATCCAGCCAGCACTTTATTGTTATATAAACGGCGTACTTTCTTGGCATTTCCCTTCATTACGGTGTTACCAAGCGATACTTGTCCATCGCCCGCGATGACAACTTTATTATTTCTACGTACTGATACGATGGTAGTCACGAGTAGAGCCTCATTTATTTTCGTTTGTACTAGAGATATGTGGTCTTAGAAGGCGCTTTTCAAGATCGCTTTTTTTGTTTAAGCACTAGAGAGGAAAGGCGATATGACAGGCAAAAGAAAAGGCAAGCTATCTCATGTGAAATATGCTTGCCTTTTCATCTAGATCTTTATTTACTGGCTGTCTTTCCAAATAGCGCAAGGTTCTATCTTGGCCCGTTGGAGCTTGTGTCTATCACGTTCAGCGTCTCGCTTAAGTGTGTATGGCCCCAGAACAACACGATACCAACTGCTGCCTTCCTTCTTTCTCACGGAGCTTTGAATGCCTTGAAAGGCGATGTTCGCTTTACGCTCTTCAGCCTGTTGAGGCAGCTTAAAGGCGCCGCACTGCATGATATAAGGGATATCTGAAATCACTTGTTCTTTCGCTTCAACCTCAACCTTGCGATTCGGCAGTGAATCCACATAGTCCCACTTCTCTTCTGGTGGTTTTGGAAGTGGCGTGGCTGGCTTTGCTTTCTTCGGTTTCACTGCGGGCTTGGCTACAGGAGTTGGCGGCTCAGGATCATTACTCAACGTATAGAGCCCATAGCCAAATGCCCCGGCTAAAATCAGTGCAATGAGGCCACTTCGCCAAGGTTTCTTTCCTGATGAGCGTTTCGTAGACGCTCGGCTGTTGGTCGGCTTCTTATTTCCCCGGCCACGCTTTACATAATCTTTATTTGCCACGATGGAGTATCAACGTTGAAAACTAAGCACACATGGTAATTCAGTTTAATGAGGGATAACAGTATAGAAATGGAAGCAGCGCACCAAAATGCGCTGCTAGTCGATCAAATAGAAGATTTATCTACATCGCACGAGGTGGCGCAGCACTGTCTCGAACCACTAAATGTGTTTCTAGCAAGCGCGAGCCTGCACGAACATCGTGGCCTTTCAGTAATTCAAGCATCATCAACATGGCTTGACGCCCAATCTCATAGCGAGGTTGAGACATTGTCGTTAGTGGTGGATCGCAATACTGCGCAAATTGAATATCATCAAACCCAACAACAGAAAGGTCTTGAGGGACACGCAAGCCCAGCTTCTTCGCTTCTTGGATGGCTCCAATCGCCATCACATCATTGTGACAGAAGATAGCCGTCGGTGGCTCAGGCAGCGCTAACAGAGTTCGCACCGCTTTCGCGCCAGATTCAAAGGAAAAATCACCGTAAACAGTGTGAGTGGGGTTCATCATAATGCCACCACGTCTTAGTGCTTGCTGGTAACCTTGATGACGGAACTGACACAACGCAGCCGTTTGTGGGCCTGAGATTTGAGCCACGCGTTTGTGCCCCATCTGAGTCAAGTAGTTTACTGCTTCAAAAGCCGAAGTTAGGTTATCAATATGCACTGTTGGCAGCTCAAGCTCTGGCGCAAACTCACACGCCATCACCATCGGTGGTAAGTTTTTCTGTTCAGCCTTGCTCACATCAAAGGGAAGATCGCTACCGAGCAATAACATGCCATCGGCTTGCTTAGTAAAAACGAGGTTAACAAAAGAGGATTCGCGTCTTTTTTGTTGTGAACTGTCGCCTAATAAGACGAGGTATCCGTGCTCCATCGCAGCATCTTCAATGCCACGAATTATTTCAGAGAAATAAGGGTCGCAGATATCCGGTACGATAGTGACAATGGTTTTCGATTCATTTCGGCGTAAATTACGCGCTAACGAGTTTGGTGAATAGCCAGCTTCCAAAACAGCATCTTCAACACGTTTACGTGTCGACGTAGAAACCTTTTCTGGATTCATCAGAGCTCTAGACACGGTTGCCGTCGATACTCCTGCAAGCTGGGCAACATCCTTCATTGTCGCCATATTTTTAACCCTCTTTCCTTTGTTAGCAGCCATGCAGTATGGCATTTGATGTAAGTGACTATGGCGAACTGCTGCCCACTCTTATTTTTCTATGTTCTGATAGTTTATTCATTTCTAAACATAAAGTTACGGTGAGATTAACACATTTTGCATAGGTTGCGTGATGTCACTCACAAATATCCGTTTGTCATTCCGTTTGCCAATGATGAGCCGTGTTCGCTTCTGTTGTATCGCCGATGACTCAATTTTAAACATTGCATATTTAGGCATTAACTCAGATCTTGTGGCTCTATATCCATTGACCAGCGCACTTTCTTTGAAGCAGGCAGCATTTGTATTGCAGGCTTGGCGCTGGTCAACAATTTCTGCATTAAAGAGCGAGTCCCAGTTTGCAGCAAGAGCTGCCATCGATATTTGCCCGCACGTTTCGCTAAAGGCGCTGGGGTTGGCCCAAGAACCATGCAGTAGTCATCAAACAGAGGGTGGGCTTCTAAGGTATGCCTCACTTGACGAAGAAAGTCCTCCACCAACTGAGTATCATTGGCTTCCGCTCGGAACAGGGTGAGAAAGCTGTAGGGAGGTAAACGTGCCATTTTTCGCTCTTGCAGGGCCGTTTGTGCAAAATGTTGATAGCTTTGATGCATCAGCGCTTGCAACTGTTCATGCTCAGGATGGTGACTTTGGAGAATGACTTCACCTGGTTTACTGGCTCGCCCTGCTCGCCCAGCCACCTGAATGAAAAGCTGAGCCAATCGCTCAGAGGCTCTAAAGTCACTGCTGTACAACGAGCCATCAACATCAAGCAGGCCCACGAGGGTAACATCAGGAAAATGATGACCTTTCGCCAGCATCTGAGTCCCGATTAAAATCTTGTACTCACCACGCCTAATCGATTGCAATGCACTTTCCAGGCTTCCTTTTCGACGCGTGCTATCCCTATCAATTCTTATCGTCTTGTATTCTGGAAACAGTTCTAACAGCTGACTTTCCAGCTGCTCAGTACCAACGCCCACCGTCACCAGATTGGTTGAACCACAACCATGACACTGATGAACCACCGCTTCTTGAGAGCCGCAATGATGACAGCGCACCTCACGGCTATGCTGATGAAACGTATAATACGCATCGCAACGGTTGCACTCTGCTATCCAACCACATTCATGGCACATCAAAGCAGGAGAAAACCCTCGACGGTTTAAAAACAGCATGACTTGATTACCCGCATCAAGGTGACGCCTCATCTCAGCAATCAAAGGCGCAGACAATCCACCCTCTAAATAGAGCCCTTTAATATCGAGCACTTTATGTGAAGCGGGCTTAGCGATACCCGCTCTCTGCGTCAGCGTCAAATGATGATACTTGCCTGTTTGAGCATTGTGTATCGTTTCAAATGCTGGTGTTGCTGAGCCCAGGATAATAGGAATTTGCTCTTTATTGGCCCGCATCACCGCCACATCACGGGCGTGATAGCGTAGAGAATCTTGCTGTTTATAGGAGCCATCGTGCTCCTCATCAACAATGATGATGCCAAGGTCGGCGAAAGGCGTGAGCAGTGCAGAACGAGTCCCTATAATAATGCCCGCAATGCCATCTCTTGCTGAAAGCCAAGCATTAAGCCGCTCGGTTTCATTGAGCCCTGAATGCATCACAGCAACCGGTACATTAAATCGCTTTCTAAATCGATTGATCGTTTGCGGTGTTAAGCCTATCTCAGGCACTAATACCAACGCTTGTCGATGCTGGTCCAACACGGGCTTAATCATATTCAGATAAACTTCCGTCTTTCCTGAGCCCGTCACCCCTTCCAGTAAATAACACCCAAAGCCAGGGTTGTTATTCACAGTCGCTATCGCAATTGCCTGCTCTTCATTAAGCTTCGGCTTTTCTACGTCCGCCTCAATCTCTTTTGGCCATGGAGAGCGTTTCGGTTTTATCTCTTGGCTCTCAATCCAGCCTTTGTCTTGCAGAGTCTTTAAAACGCCACTCGGGATTTCTTGATCAATGAATGCCTGATGCGACAGCGGCCCATGTTCGAGCATGTGCATGACTTTGGCTTGCTTAATGGCGCGACCAAACCCCTGCATGAGCTGATCGCGGCCTGGCGCCGTCAGTTGCCATTCAAGTAAAGCGGTAAAATCGGCAGGCTTGCCCTTTTTGAGCGCGACAGGCATCGCATTGGCGAGCGTGTCACCAAGAGGATATTGATAAAACTGAC
>NZ_MCWZ01000056.1 GCF_002877365.1 Vibrio sp. 10N.261.55.A7 | reverse complement strand
ATTTTTTATAAAGTAGACTGCGATCCCTTTTTCTTCTTCATGCTCTTGTGGAAGATTCTTATTGGTCTCACTCATGATTATCTACCCCTGAAATCACTTCCACTTTCGTCCCGTCCTTCAATCTAGAAAGCCCCGCTACAACAACAACATTGCTGCTGTCTATACCATCTAACACCTTAAATGACGTAGAGGTCGCTTTTCCTAACACGACTGATTGTTTATAAACCGTGTTATCTTTATTCAGCACCCAAACGTATTTTTTGCTGCGCTCTAATTCGTCACCATCACCATTAAACACCGCCTCTATTGGCACTGTCGCACCTATCGCCAGGCCTTGTCCAATAGACTCCCCACTGGCTGTTACTTCTACGGCCATACCATCCAAAATATACTCTGTTTCTGGCATAGGAAGAGATACGGTTACAGTGAAGGTTCCAGTTTCAGGATCAGGTTCCGTTGTAAACTCTTGGATTGCTGCCGGGTACTCATTACCGCTAGGAACACGCACTAGAATTTCAATCGACTCAACCACATTCTGAGTGGGTTGGTTAACGTAGATTTGGTCGGGCAATTGAATGAGGACTTCAACTCGGTCTACGCTGTGTATATTCACAATTTGCTGCCCAACTTGAATATTCTCAAACTGATCAATACTCACTCTTGAAATAATGCCCTCGACTGGTGCCCTTAGTTTTGTAAACGATAAACGCAGTTGAGCTAATTCTAATTCAGATAACGCTATCATCCGTTGGGCAGCAATCTCATCAAACTGAGACTTTGCTAACAACCCCTTGGTAACCAGAGGCTTAGAGCGGCGATGTTGATTATTAATGACGGTATATCTTGCTTTCGCATTATCGACAGCAAGTTGGTAGTCAGTCGGGTCTAACTGGGCAAGTATCTGCCCTTTTGTCACTTTATCTCCTTCTTTTACTAGCAGTTGACTGACTTCACCACCAACCCGAAAGCTCAAGTGAGAACGCTCTGCAGCATTCGCGACTGCAGGAAAAAACAATCGGTCTCTTATCTGACTCACAGATAAGTCAGCGACTTTTACTTTGGGAACCCCGGCAACAGGTTCTACCGGATTTTGCCCACAACCACTTAGAAAACCAGTTAAAGCTAAGAGGCCATACGTCCATATAGTTTTCATATTACAACCCTCTTTCCTTAACCCATTTTCGAACCTTTATGCCGGCTTCAATCCCTGCGACACCAGAGATGACAATCTGATCGCCGTTATTTAGGCCCGACAAAATCTGCCTTTTATCATTCAACTCAACCGCTGCTTTTTCTATCACACCATTGGAATCAACACGCCATACGTTCGTCTTACCGTTTTGTTCAAATAACGCAGCGGATGGAATTCGAGTCGCACTGCCGACATCAACAGTCGCATGTACATTGCCCGCCATGCCTGGAAGAATGCCTATATCTGTCGGTCGCTCCATCACCATAGTGACTTTATAAGAACCTGTTTTGGAATCGGCTTCTGTGTCTATTTCTTGGAAAAGTAATGGGAAAGACTTTTCAGGAAAGGCATCAAACGTCATGGTGACGACTGGGTTATTTTTCCCTGCAAACTGATTTAAAAGATGATCGGGTAATTGAAAAATGACCTTCAACAATTGATTGGTCTGAATATTCATCACGCCTACTTTTTCTCCCACAAACTCAAAATTTTGAGCCGGCAGCAAAGAGATCGTCCCATCGTAAGGGGCGAGCAGTTGGGTATAACGCAAGTTCGCTTGTGCTTGAGAAAGCTGTGCTTTTGCTGAGTTATGGTTAGCTTTTGCCTGATCGAAATCTTGTTCAGACACGACTTTGTCGATATGAAGCTTTTTATAACGCTCATATTGGACATCAGCTAACAAGAACTGGGCCTTAGCTTGACGTGCTAATAACGAATATTCGTCAGGATTCAGCGAGGCTAATTGCTGCCCTTTCGTGACTTTCTGCCCAGCTGTTACATCAATCGACTGTAATTGCCCTGGCACTCTAAATGTTAGGACGGCTCTATCGCCAGCCTCTGTAGTTGCAGGAAAGTGGCGTTCAAACTTGTTATTACCAACGGTCACTGTAAACAGTTTTGCAGGTCGAGACTCGGGTTCAGGAACAGGGGGGAGATCTTTACCACAACCACTAAGGATTGCGCTTAAGACAAGGAGAGGCGCAAACTTTCGCATGTTATCTATCCAATTGAATCATTTAGTTACAAAGATAGTTTAATGCTTAGCTCTATTCCAGTTAATACTGTGTTAATTACTTGAATTTTAATGAATAGAGAGCAACGTTTGATGCTGCTCTCATTATTGATTCAAAAACGTCACTCGGTTACTAGAGGTTCTTAAACTCACGATTCACTTTAAACGTCTCAGACGTGACGTACGCTTCCATTTTGCCTAACTTAGAGCCCATATTGGCAAAGTCGGTCTCTAGCGTTTTCAGCAGCTCAGTGGCATTTTTACCTTGCTGCCAAGGTTTGCTCTTCAGCTTATGATCCTGTTGCGCTCTTAGGTTCTCAGAATAATCCAAGGGCTGTTTTTCCAACATCAACGTCATGGCAACATACGCTAAGATCACTAAGAAACTTCCACCGAGCAACGCCGCCGAAATCACTAAGATTCGAACCAGCCACACTTCTACACTGAAATAATTCGCCAGACCAGCGCAAACCCCAGTTAACTTGCTATTTTGAGTATCTCTAAACAACTCTTTCTTAGTCATATGACGATCTCCAGTTCGGTGATTCGGCATCCAAGATTCGCTCTAGAGTGACAACTCGAGACTGAAGTTTTTCGGCCTGCTCAGATAAGGATTGAATGCGCTGATTATCTTCCTGAGTTAGCCCTGTCCCTGCATTCCGTTTCCCACGGTAATGCAAAAATAACCACAATGGAGCAACAAATATAAGGAAGACCATCAGCGGCCCAGCGATCAAAAACGATGACATAGAAATCTCCTATTCTTTATCTTTTAGCTGTTGCTTTAGTTTTGCTAACTCTTGTTCGATTTCATCTTGAGCTTGCAGCTCAGCAAACTCTTGGTCGAGTGACTTCGCGTTCCCACTTTTCGCATAAACATCCGCTTCTGCTTCAAGCTCATCGACCTTACGGGAATATTGCTCAAACTTCGCCATCGCCTCATGAGTTCGACTTGTGTGCAAATGCTTTTGCACATCCCGTCGGCTTGATGCTGTTTGATTGCGAATAGCCAGCGATTGTTGTTTTGCTCGTGTTTCTAAAATCTTGCTTTCAAGCTTACTGACTTCTCCACCCAGTTTTTCAATCGTGTCTTCAACTAAAACACGCTCGGTTTGGAGGCCTTTCATCATATCCTGAAGTTTCTGTTTTTCAATCAGTGCGGATCTTGCTAAATCTTCACGTTGTTTGTTAATTGCTAATGTCGCTTTCTGCTGCCAATCTGAAATTTGGTCTTCCATAGACTCAATTTTACGTACCAAGTCTTTTTTATCCGCTAGCGCCTTAGCGGAGTTCGTTCTCACTTCAACTAGGGTATCTTCCATTTCTTGAATGATTAAGCGAATCATCTTTTCAGGATCTTCCGCCTTATCGAGTAGTGAGCTGATATTTGAATTAACGATGTCTGCAAAACGAGAAAAAACGCCCATGATAGTTCTCCTGTTATTAAATGATGCGTGAAAAACCACGCGTTAACTCTGAGAGTATGATTATCTATAACCAAGATGCGTGCCAACTTTAAAGTACCAATAATCAATAACTTAAAACTCACTCTTTAATATCAATATCTGTGTTATGATGAAAATAACCAATAGTTGGTAATTTTCACCCACCCAAAGCTACGATGGAGTTTTTTAATGCGACAGAACCTAATTGGTGAATCCCCTTCATTCTTATCAGTCTTAGATAAAGTGTCACGGCTAGCCCCTATCGAGCGGCCCGTTCTGATTATTGGCGAGCGAGGTACTGGCAAAGAGCTTATCGCACAACGCTTACATTATTTGTCTCGCCGATGGGAACAGAGCCTAGTGTCACTGAATTGCGCCACCCTTAGCGAAGGACTCATTGATTCTGAACTGTTTGGACATGAATCTGGTGCCTTTACAGGAGCAAAAGGTCGACATCAAGGTCGATTTGAACGCGCTGAAGGCGGTACGCTTTTCTTAGATGAACTAGCAACGGCACCACTATCTGTTCAGGAAAAGCTTTTGCGAGTCATCGAGTATGGACAATATGAACGTGTGGGTGGGCAAAAGACATTAAACACGAATGTTCGCTTAGTCTGCGCTACCAATGCAAATTTGCCCCAATTGGCAAAAGAAGGAGCGTTCCGAGCCGATCTACTAGATCGTCTAGCGTTTGATGTTATTCACATACCGCCACTGAGGCATCGAGTTGAAGACATCAGCCTGCTCGCAGAGCACTACGCGATAAAAATGTGTCAAGAACTAGAAAGAGAGTATTTCCCAGGCTTTTCAAATCAAGCTATGCAAGCGTTAGTGAGCTATTCTTGGCCGGGCAACGTTAGAGAACTGAAGAACGTCATAGAGCGAGCGATTTACCAGCATAACTCACTAGATGAACCGATTGATGAGCTAACATTTGATCCCTTTTCTTGTGATTGGGCGGACCACATTGATTCAGACACACATGAAACAGGTTCTTCATCTAACGAGGAATTTTCTGCAACGAAAATAGGCGCAGATTCGAACGAGAACAACGATGCTCTGTTAGCCTCAGACACAACGAATGGGAAACTCGTGGAAAGTGGGGACTCTGTCAGTTCAGTCAAATTTCCTATTGATTATAAGAATTGGCAAGAAAGTCAGGATATTGCCCTACTGACAAAAGCGTTAAAGGAAGCACAATTCAACCAACGAAAAGCCGCTGAGCTTATGGGCTTGAGCTATCATCAATTAAGAGGGATGGTACGAAAATATGAGCTAATTGGGCAAAACGACCAATAACCTCACTCGTTCAACTGTTTTCAGTTGGTTTGAATTAGTAAAAAATGGTAAATTGTTGAGATCTTACGGCATATTCGTCATTTTGACGTGGCCTTATACCTCAACACAGTTCTTTCTATGAAAGCTTTCTTACGACTTACATTTGGGTTCTTTAGCTTAAGCCTATTATTTGGCTGTGGCGATGAAGTCGATCATAACAAAATTAGGCAGAGTGGTTTTATTTTCTGTGGTCAAGGTGGGTTGAGTACTTTCAACCCGCAGAGAGTAGATCATGGCATCACTTCCGAGGCCTTAAGCCCTCAAATCTTTGATACTCTTTTGGTGCTTGATCCAGTTTCTCATCAGCCAATCCCTAACGTAGCCGTTGATTGGACAGTAAATAAAGAGAGAACAGAATACACATTTACGCTTAAAGATAACATCGCGTTTCAAAAGACCAGTTGGTTTACACCGTCACGACCGCTCAATGCAGATGATGTCGTCTTTAGCTTTCAACGCATCATCGATCCAACCCACTCTTATCATTACGTGGGCAATGCACAATACCCATGGTTTACGGGTATAGATTTCCAAAATTTACTGGTCGATGTGCAAGCGTTATCCGCACAGAAAGTAAAGTTTACCTTAAGCCGTCCCGACAACACTTTCTTATCCAACATTGCGACTAGCCATGCGGTAATACATTCTCAAGAGTACGCCACTCAACTAGAGAAAAGTAATGACAAAGCACAGATCGATAAACTGCCGGTAGGTTCAGGCCCCTTTTATTTGGATGAATACCAAGTTAACGACCTTGTTCGCCTTCGTAGGCATAATGGTTACTGGAATGGCCCGGCAAAGCTTGAGCAAGTCGTCTTTGATATATCCCATAGAGGAACAGGCACGTTTGCCAAACTTCTACGCAATGAATGCGATGTATTGAATGCGCCTTTATCGAGTCAAATTCCAATCATTGAAGAGCAGGAGTCTCTTGTTCTTGAAGGTAAACCCGCGATAAACGTTGCTTACATAGCGGTAAAAACACTCCACCCCGCGCTTCAAGATGTTCGCGTGCGCAAGGCATTAAGCTTTGCCATCAATCGTCAGAATATTCTAGATTCTGTTTATTATGGAACGGGAAGCTTGGCCTACACACTTCTTCCTCCTTCTTCTTGGGCCTACCAAAAAGACAGCATACAAGTTCGCTATGACCGAAATTATGCGATAGCGCTTTTACGTGAGGCTGGCTTAGAATCAGGCTTAGAGTTAACCATGGCTGTGCCCTTAGAGAGCAAAGCCTACAATCCTAGCCCAAGAAAAACAGCCGAGCTCATACAGGCGAATCTCGCTGATATAGGTATAACACTTCAATTGGTTACGGAAGATCGCGTTGATCGGAGCAATGCCAGTGATAATAGTGATGTTGACCTTTACCTAACAGGTTGGTTTGGTGTAACTGGTGACCCGGACAACTTTTTCAGGCCGCTTCTATCCTGTGAATCTGAACGAGCAGGATTGAATATTTCAAGTTGGTGTAACCCCGATTTTGATTTCTTACTCGATCTTGCGTTAGAAGTGGATAAGCCACGTTACCGCACCAATTTATACCGTCAGGCGCAAAATATTCTGAATGAAGAGTTTCCTGTTATTCCTCTTGCCCACGGCATGCAATTCCAGGTTTACCATAACTCTCTAAAAGGGTTAAGATTTAGTCCATTCAATGTCCCTCCATTTAATCTTGTTGAGAGGGTTCACTGATGTTTTTGTATGCTATTCGTCGCTTCAATCTATTTTTTATCACGCTGCTTCTATTGACTATCATCGGTTTTAGCATTATTCGTCTCGATTCTCTCTCTCCATGGTCTCATCTTGATTTTTGGAGCGGATGGCTAAGCTATCTAGGTAACTTACTGCAACTTGATTTTGGAATGAATCGCAATGGTGTCCCAATTATCGAGGAACTGACCCTCGTCTTTCCCGCTACATTAGAACTCTGTTTTATAGCATTTCTTATGTCTATGTTGATTGGCATTCCGATTGGAACGCTCGCTGGAATGCGACAAGGGAAATGGATTGATACCATTATCTCTTTTACGTCTATGACGGGTTATTCTGCACCTCTATTTTGGGTTGCACTGCTGCTCATCATGGTATTTTCTCTGCATTACCAAGTTTTACCGGTTTCTGGTCGATACGACCTGCTCTATCAAGTCAACCATGTTACTGGCTTTGCTTTGATCGATGCTTTTTTAACAGAAGGTAAGTATCGAGCCCATACCGTTCAAAGTGTCATCGAGCACATGATTTTGCCATGTCTAGTCCTTGCGTTAGCGCCAACGACTCAAGTCATCCGCTTGATGCGATCATCAGTAGCAGAAGTCATGACACAGAACTATATTCGAGCCGCACGTATTCGAGGGCTAACCACTCACGAAATTGTCACTCAGCACGTGTTACGAAATGCCATTCCACCAATTATTCCCAAGCTTGGTGTCCAACTATCAAGCATGCTAACGCTTGCCATTATCACAGAATCAATTTTCAATTGGCCTGGGATCGGTCGCTGGCTACTCGATGCACTAGCGAATCAAGATTACGCATCCATTCAAGCAGGCGTAATCGTTGTGGCGACATTGGTTTTAACCGCTAATATCGTCTCAGATTTGGTTGGCGCCATGGTCAACCCGCTAGTTAGAAAGGATTGGTATGCTAACAAATAACGTTTATCAAGAAGAGCATATACCCACCCAATTTGAGCGATTCTGGCGTAGCTTTCGTTCAAACAGCCTCGCTATGTTTGGTTTGTGGTGCCTAATACTGCTGATTTTGATCACCGTCGTCGCGCCATGGATTACACCTCATGATCCTCAAACCCAGTCAGGGCATCTATTAATACCGCCTTCTTGGAACCCACTCGGTACTGTCGAGTATTTCTTAGGCACCGATGACTTGGGGAGAGACATTTTGTCTCGTCTCATCATGGGCTCTCAACTTACCTTTGGCGCTGCCATCATAATTACTGCGATTGCTGCCATTATTGG
>NZ_MCWZ01000055.1 GCF_002877365.1 Vibrio sp. 10N.261.55.A7 | reverse complement strand
GTTAATAACAATGAAAAATGTATTTAATAAATCTCTAATCGCTGCAGCGGTTTCTACCATGATGTTAAGCGGTGCAGCTTTTGCTGACGGTGCGAACAGCGATGCCGCGAAAGAATATCTGACGCAAGATTCATTTGCTTATGAAGTGTACGGCATTGTCGCAATGCAAGCGGCTTACCGTGACTATGACACTGGTGATAGCGATACCAATAATAACCTAAGTGGCATGCAGCTTAATAATGAGTCTCGCATTGGTTTCCGTGGTACAAAAGACTTCGCTAACTTTGGCCCTACATTCCTTTGGCAAATTGAAGGTGGTTACGTAGACCCTAGCTTTGGTGGTGAAGGTGCAGGCCTTGGTGAGCGTGACACGTTCGTTGGTTTTGAAAGCGATTCAATGGGTAAAGTACGTTTAGGTCGTGTACTAACACCTATGTACGAACTGGTTGACTGGCCTGCTTCAAACCCTGGTTTGGGTGATGTTTACGATTGGGGTGGTGCTATCGGTGGTGCTAAGTATCAAGATCGTCAGTCGAATACGATTCGTTGGGACAGCCCAACATACGCAGACGCATTCTCTCTAGATGTGGCTGGTGGTGCTGGTGACAAAGCTGGTTTAGGTGAAGGGGATGACTACTGGGGTGGTATTGCCGCTCACTATGTATTAGGTCCAATTCAGTTCGATGCCGCTTATGAAGGCAACCGCAACATCGCATACGAAAGTGCGACTTGGGAAAACGACACATATTTAGTAGGTATGCAGGGCTGGTTTGACAATGGCATTGCATTCTTCGCTCAGTATAAAATGATGGAAGCTTCATCAAATAGTGGCGTGAAAGAGAAACAAAATGCTATGTCTGCTGGCTTGATGTACAACACGGGTGATTGGCAGTACAAACTTGGCTACGCAGCGAACTTTGACTTAGACCGTAATGGTCAAACCATTGAAAACACGGGTGATGACGTAATTTCAGCACAAGTAATGTACTTCGTAGACCCATCAGCTGTTCTTTATGTTCGTGCTCGTACTCTAGACTTCGGTGACGGTGCTTCGTTCACTGACGGACCAAACAGCGACGGTGATGTGAATCGCGGTAAGTCTGGCGACTACAATGAGCTTTCTGTTGGTGTTGAATACTACTTCTAATTTTAGAGTATGTTAGATTTAACGCGATAGACGCAAGGGTATGTGGAGACACATACCCTTTACTTGCTCCTAAAGGAATTTGAAATGTCATTAAAAACACTTTGCTCAATTTCACTGGCATCTGTGATGCTGTCAACGGCTGTTCAAGCAAATAGTTCTCTGATTTTGCAAGCTGAAATGATGCCTCGAGTACTGAATGGGCAGCCGCTAACCAACCAAGATATGCTTGGTCCAAATACGTTGAAACTCGACGCTGGAGAGCACCAGTTAGCCTTAACCATAGGGCAAATCGTGTTTGAAGATGGTAAACGAAGAAAATTCGATTCTCAGCCTTTTTTAGTTACCTTCAGTGTAGATGACAGCCAAGCACTTTCTATGTCATACCAATCAATGAGAACGATAGAAGATGCTCAGCGATTCGAACGAGCGCCGAAGGTTAGCTTTGTTGATGCGAGTGGAGCAGAAGTTAAGCATGACCTCGTTCAACTCAACAAATCCGGTTTACAGGGATTTAGAGATTACGAAAGAGAAGTCGCGGATTACAATGCTGCGACAGGGAAAGCTTCCCAACCAAAAACTGTCGGTTCAAGTGCTCAACCAGAGATCGGTTCCACCGCAAGTTCCCTGCAAGCGGGCTTCTTGGATATGACACCGGAACAGCGTCAAGAGTTCGTATCTTGGGCGGTCAAAAACCTGAATAACTGATCCTTGATTGGAATGATGGTTAATTTAACGATCATTCCGATTGTAGTATTGCTGATCAGTGCTAAAATAACGCGCAAATTTTAGCACTAATGAGCGCTCCAAAACGTCATTAGGCTGGTTAGTCATCAAGACATTCAAGGTATTTAAATGACGGTTAAAACTCGTTTTGCTCCTAGCCCTACAGGCTATCTTCACGTTGGTGGTGCACGTACAGCACTTTACTCTTGGCTATTCGCTAAAAACCAAGGCGGTGAATTCGTTCTACGTATCGAAGACACGGACTTAGAGCGTAACTCTCAAGAAGCGGTTGATGCGATCCTAGAAGGCATGAAATGGATGGGAATGGAATGGGATGAAGGTCCTTACTTCCAATCTAAGCGTTTTGACCGTTATAACGAAATGGTTGATAAGCTACTTGCTGAAGACAAAGCATTCAAATGTTATGCGCCTAAAGATCTGCTTGATGAGATTCGTGCAGAGCAAGAAGCAAATAAAGAGATGGCGCGTTACGATGCGAACCACCCTAAAATTGTAGCGGCGAATGAAGCGGCGCAAGAAGGTGATGCGTGCGTTATCCGTTTCCGTAACCCGAAAGAAGGCAGCGTGGTATTTGATGACCAAATTCGTGGTCGTATCGAAATCGCAAACAGTCAACTTGATGACTTAATCATTCGTCGTACCGACGGTGCTCCAACGTACAACTTCGTTGTGGTAGTGGATGACTGGGACATGGGTATTACACACGTTGTTCGTGGTGAAGACCACATCAACAATACACCTCGTCAAATCAACATCTACGAAGCACTAGGCGCGCCAGTTCCAACTTTCGCTCACTGTGCAATGATTCTTGGTGATGACGGCGCGAAGCTATCTAAGCGTCACGGTGCTGTTTCTGTCATGCAATACCGCGACGAAGGTTACTTGCCAAACGCACTAAACAACTACCTAGTGCGTTTAGGCTGGTCTCACGGTGACCAAGAGATCTTCTCTCAAGAAGAGATGATTAACTTGTTTGCTCTAGACGCGATCAGCAAGTCTGCTTCTGCATTCAACACGGAAAAGCTTCTTTGGTTGAACAACCACTACATCAAAACATCAGCACCAGAGTACGTAGCTGAATACCTGCAATGGCACTTAGACGAACAGAAGATCGATACAGCAAATGGCCCAGCTATCACTGAAGTGATTAAACTAGTCGGTGAGCGTTGTAACACGCTGATTGAGTTGGCGGAGCAATCTCGTTACTTCTACGAAGACTTCTCTGAGTTTGAAGCTGGCGCTGCGAAGAAGCACCTACGTGGTGTGGCGAAAGCCCCACTAGAGCTTGCTCTTGCTAAGGTTGAAGCACTTGAAGAGTTCACTACAGCAAACATCAAAGACGGTGTGATTGCAGCAGTGTGTGAAGAGCTTGAGATTGGTATGGGTAAAATCGGTATGCCACTTCGCGTAGCAGTAACAGGTGGTGGTCAGTCTCCTTCTGTTGATGCCGTGATGGAGCTTGTGGGTAAAGAGCGCGTAATCGCTCGTATCAAAATGGCTCTTGAGTTCATTGCTGAACGAGAAGCGAATGCTCAATAAGCTTTAGCTGATTCATCATTGTAAAAAACCGCAGTCATTAACGATTGCGGTTTTTTTATGGATGAACTTAATGGGCTAGATTATTTCAAGTCGATACTGTTCAAGCGGCCCATAAATTCCAAGATCTCAAGATTGTCTTTGTTCGCCTCTAGCAGCGCTTTCTTGGTTTTTGTATACGCACCGAGTCGTCCATGTTTACTGATGGAGCATACAACACTTTTGTAAAGTAGCTTTCCGTCTTTGTCGTAAGTACGCCAAGCGGCAATATAACACTCATCTTTTTTATTCGGTTCATCACGTGTTGGTCGCGGTTTGTAGATTATCTTCGGCTCTACAGAGTGCGGTAATCGAGTCATCAAGTAGGGGTCTTTAAGCAGTCTTCGCCAAAATTTTCCCCACATCTCACTGCCAATCTCATTACGAAGTTTGATTGCTTTCTTGAGGCCATTCTTTTCCCCCAAACGCACATAACCTACCGAGCGATGGAGAACGGAATCGTCGGGTGTATGGATATGAATTTTGTACGCTGTCTTGGCCTTGGATATGAATCGATGGCCTGTATTCGTAATTAGGTTACTTTTCTTCATTATTGCTTAAGTAGTAATGCCATTAGTTTCTGAGCAGGAAATATGTTAGTGAATTGTCAATAAGTCTACTTCAATCATAGTTGCTAAAATCAGAGCAGTGTGAGGATTTTACAAGGAATAAAAAAGCCTTAGTAACGTGAGCTACTAAGGCTTTGTTTTGTATAGGACTCTCTATAGTGCTTGGTTCTACGAGTTAACTGATGAGAACGAACAACACCCGTCAATAACGTGAGATAGTGGCAAAGTCATTCATTCAATCAGGTCTGGTGCTAAAGCATTTTGTGCATAACATCGCCTACTTGAATGCTGCCCGCCAATTCTTGCTGGTCAATTTTTAGTTCCGCTTCATTTTCGTAAACACGAGATACTGTTAGTGTAATGTCACTTTGAGAGACTTTGTTTCTTGGGAGACCATTTTGATCGATGAACGATCCTGTATGCCAAAGTTGTAATCTATCGCCTTCCTGGACACCGTGTATACGACCTAAATCGATCGTGACTTGATCACCAAAACGCGCGACGACTTCAGGTAAGCTAATTTTACAGGACACTTCAGACTCAAGATCCAGCATTATATTGCGGCTAACACGAAGCATCATCTCTCCATACGTCGATGCCCAAAACCTGGCACTCTTCGTATCTATCTGACTGGTTTTCGCAAATGGCCATTTTGCAACCTCACGATAATTTCGTGTATAGACCTCATGGCCCGTTTTACCGTCAAAAACCTGCATCTCAAGTGCAAATTGCCTGTTGATCACATCATCGCGAAGCAGTTTGCTGTCTATCGTTGCGGTGAGATCGGTGATCACGCCCCCCAGAATATATTGGGCACCGGTATCTTGAGCGATCATCTTTAGACGCTCTGGAAAGCGCTTACTTATCTCAAAGTCGGTCGTGCCAACGGATACAAAGCTGGAAGATTCAACGTCAAGCTGACGGTTAATCACGTGTGCAAAATCATCACCGACTCGATAAATTTTACCCATGACCGCTTGTTGTGGGGCGGCAAGATCAATGTTGCCGATCAAAAAGGTCTTTTTATATTGGCTGACATGGCAACCTGTTGCCGATGGGTAGATATCAATGCGAGCGCGAACAAACATGACATCTTTTCGAACTCGTTGCTCTTCAATCAATACATAGCGCACTTCATGGTTAGTAAACTGGTACTCCTTCTTATTGCTCTCTAAGAAAGATCTGAGGTTACTAATGCTACCAATATCAGCCCCTGAAAAGCTTACCGCCTTAAAAATGGCGTCTTCTAAGGCATGAACTCTTGCCACCTCTTCTGAGGAAACGACTGTCGCGACTCCTGTCACTTCGTACCACGCGGCTTGGAGATGGGTGGTATAAATCAAAGAGTAAAGCATTGAAAATATTAAAATTAGATTTTTTTTCATTATAATTCGCCGTTTCGGTATAAATATTGCTTTTTATTTACTAGCTGATTTAGGTGTTGCCTTTCTTTTTCGTAGCAGAGTAAGAAAAGCAAGGAATGTTCCACATTATGCAAATGAAGAAAGTATTACTGACGGAATTCACTAAGCATAAGAGAGAATGTTTGAACGCCTTAGTATATCTGGAGATTAAGAGAATGAAAAAATGGATATTGCTAGTGCCAGTGCTGTTTTTAACCGCTTGTGCCTATGCCCCAATTTATAACGGTAAAGAACCCTATTCAGGTTCTCAGTTTATGCTGATGGAGAGCCCTCGTCATACGATGGACTTTTTCGTTGAAAGCATGACGGATGACCTGGTGATTTCGAATACCAGCGTCTCTGCGCGAACCCCGATTGCCGTGACCTCTTTTGTAGACTTACAAAATATGGATGCGACGAACTGGTTAGGCAATTCTGTTTCTGAAGGATTTATTCACCAGTTTCAGCGTCGCGGGTTTAAAGTGGTCGATTTTAAGACGACGGGTGCAATTCAAGTAACCCAACAGGGTGATTTTGCGTTCAGTCGTGATTGGAAAGACCTTGCGCAAGAGCAAGAGATTCAATACATCCTGACAGGCACTATGCTACGCCAAGAAGGCGGAGTATTGGTTAACGCTCGCGTTGTCGGTATGCAATCAAGAGTGGTTGTGGCAACGGCGCAAGGTTTCTTACCTGCCGATCGCATCGGGCGTGATTTGGATACGTTGAACTCAATGCGAACTGAAGAAGGTGTATTGATTCGTTCAGATCCAACAATGACTCAGCCTTACACTGTCATTCTAAGACCTTAGGAGCTGATGATGAGCAAATGGATATTATTAATGACGGCATTGCTGATGGTTGGTTGTCAGCCTTTGCAAAGTATGCGCGATGATTCTTGGTTAACCGCTGTTGGCTATGCCAGCATTGGCGAACAGAAAGGCGTCAATGTCGAAGAGAAACAAGTCAGAGCCATGCGCGCTTCTAAGATTGATGCTTATCGTGAACTCGCTGAGCAGGTTTATGGCATGCGAGTCAGTGGTCGCGCTGATCTTAAGGATCAACGCTTAGGCACTGAACGTACCTCTGGCGCGGTCGATGGTGTCATTCGTGGTGCTGAAGTGGTTCGAAGCTATAAAGTGGGTGACAGTTATGTCACGGAGCTAAGGCTTGATATCGAAAAAATGAATCAGCTTAGAAGTTACGGCGAAGTACAACAGGTGCCGGAAAAAAGGCAGCAAACACTCTTTTAGATCTTACGTCTTATAGATTAGACCAATGGTGAAACTCATTTTTCTCCAGAATGATTTTCAGATGCATCAGCAAATAGAAGCGGCAATTCATATTGCCGCTTTTATTGTTTGTTAAAAAATTCGCTGAAGTAACCATACAACTAGTACCAACAATTGCTTGGCAGCATTACAGATTGAGTAGTATTTGAGTGCTTTTATAAAGTTCGGAGTGATACAAAGACGGCTTTCTTTTTAATTGGGGGAGGGATTGCATCTAATGAACGAGAGGCGGGAGCTACGCTTTAATATTTGTCCCCAGCGTTGATAACGTATGGGTTTGTCCTCCGGCGTTATAGGTCATGCCTATTTTTCCGTGGCTTTGTTGCATCATATTATTAAGCTTGTTGTAACTTAATTGAGCTCGTTGCAGAGCGTCACCATTGACCAAGTTCGCTTCTTGACAGTCATGGATGATTGAGCGGATATCGCTAACCATCTGCTTTAAAGACCCATCCTCTGTAAGGCTAGAAACATCTGGATGGGTACTAATTCTTTGATCGGTTTGCTGTAACTGATCTATCAAGGTGACTTTTTCGTTGGCAAATCGTTCTATGTCAGTTGAGATACGCTGAGTTATCGCTACCTTTTCTGAAGCCAGTAACGCCGACAGATCATTTGCATTTTTTAGTTGGAATTCGACCAAACTCGCGAGTGCTGCCATCTATCTCTCTCTTCCAATGAACCTCTGTTAAATCGTCAGTAGGATCAGTGTTAATAAACTGAACTTTCTACAGACCGCCGAGCTCTTTCTCAAACTTTATCATGTTGTCTGCCAGCTTCTCTGAGTCGACAGTATAAGAACCGTTCGCAATTGCTTCTTTGATTGCCGCTACTTTTGCTGAGTCGAAGCTCGGTTGGGTTGCCATTTGATTATGCATTTCACCAATCTCTTTGCCTTGTTGACTTAGAGAAACAGCATCTTGTCGAGAGCCCGTTGATTTTTCGGGGGACTCTGTCCTATTTGATGCGTTAGATTCAGTACGACTAGCGCTGCGCGTTGATGAGGTCATCGTTTGCCCGCTTCGTATGTTATCTATTCCTGCCATGTGTTAGCCTTTTTTTTAAATAAGAACCTGTACAGTCACTATCGACTATTGCCAAGATTTCTTTAGTCATTTGGGTCTAAAAAAGTGAAAAACATTCAATGGTGATTAAAACTGAACGGTAACTTCACCAATTCCGGTTACTCTTCCTTCAATTATACGGTTGGATTTCGTATTTTTCACCCTAATCTGATCACCAGCGGCCCCATCGGTCAATGCGGTTCCCCTTGTTGTGATCGTCATCCCTTCTTGGACGGCTTTTATCGTCACCGTTTCATTTCGACATACCACACAAATATCTCGATCTTGAATAACACTTCCAACATTTAGATTTCTTTTTACTTTTGCGCCAACCACCATATTTAATGAGGAAAAACCTTGCCGACGAAATCGGTGAAGGTCTACCATACTAATAGTTACATCATTAACCGTGATTATTTGACCTCGATTAAGCGGTAGGGCAAGTGTCACTTGTGGGCCCAGTGTGGTTAACCTGACGGGAACGTAAAGTCTCCAGTTGTCTTGAGGGCACTCAACTAACACGGTGATGTTGCTGGATTTAGAATTCAAAGATGTAGAAGATGCGACAAGTGGCGTTGGGCAATCTGTTGCGAAAACGCGAGAATCAACATTAGCCGCTTTAACTTGTAATTGACCACCGGGCGGTTGCTCGACGTGATTAAGTATATAATTCTCAGCGCTTTGTTGTATGATCTCAATCTGTTCATTTGTGGCTGAATGAGCAAAAAAACTAAATAAAACCAATAAAAAGCCGATAGACTTGTAATAAAACTTATAGAAAGCTCTACACTTAGTTATGGTAACGAAATACCTATGTGATTTAGAATATATCATTCTCTTTCTCTGGTTTGACATAGCCTGCTGTAGACTAACACTTTTTGGTACAAAAGTTTGATATGGAGATGAGCTTATGACCGGTATTCTTGATTCGGTGAATCAGCGTACACAACTTGTCGGTCAAAACCGATTGGAACTACTGACGTTCAGACTAATGGGACGTCAACGTTATGGTATTAACGTATTCAAAGTAAAAGAGGTCCTTCAGTGTCCTAAACTTACTTCAATGCCAAATCTAAACCCACTTGTTAAAGGGGTTGCTCATATTCGTGGCCAAACTATCTCTGTTATCGATTTAAGTCTGGCTATTGGTGGCCGACCAACGACGGATGTCGAGAAATGCTTCGTTGTCATCTCTGAATTCAACCGCACAATTCAAGGCTTTCTTGTTAGCTCGGTTGAGCGCATTATTAATATGCACTGGGAATCGATTCTGCCGCCACCGGACGGAGCTGGTAAAGCGAATTACTTGACTGCTGTGACCAATATTGACAACGAACTGGTTGAAATTCTCGATGTAGAGAAAATCCTTGCAGAAATCGCGCCAGTCGATGAACAGATGGATGAATCCATTGGGCAAGAAATAGCTCAAGCGGAGACTGAAAAAGAGATTGTTCGCCGAATCCTAATCGCCGATGACTCGACCGTTGCACGTAAGCAAGTTGAAAGAGCGATAGTCTCTATTGGTTTTGAAGCTATTGCCGTTAAAGACGGTAAAGAAGCGTATGATAAGCTTGTCGAAATGGCTGCAGAAGGAAGTATTTACGACCAAATCTCGTTAGTTATTTCCGACATCGAAATGCCAGAAATGGATGGTTATACCCTAACGGCTGAAGTTCGCCGCAACCCTGACCTCAAAGATTTGTATGTTATTTTGCACTCTTCATTGAGTGGGGTATTTAACCAAGCGATGGTAGAGCGGGTAGGGGCAAATTCATTTATCGCTAAATTTAACCCAGATGAGTTGGGCAATGCGGTGAAAACTGCACTAACAAAATAAAGAGATATTAATGACAGCGATAACAATAAGCGATCAAGAGTATCGTGATTTCAGCCGCTTTTTGGAGTCTCAATGTGGTATTGTTCTAGGCGATAGCAAGCAGTACTTAGTGAGAAGCCGCCTTAGCCCTTTAGTCACTAAATTTAAAGTGGGCTCATTATCTGATTTGCTGCGAGATGTCGTTTCTGGAAGAAATAGAGAACTTCGTGTTGCCGCTGTCGATGCCATGACAACAAATGAAACCTTGTGGTTTAGGGATACTTATCCATTTTCAGTTTTATCAGATAAGTTGTTGCCTGAGATAGCAGCGAACAAGCGACCAATCAAAATTTGGTCGGCGGCCAGCTCGTCAGGGCAAGAGCCATACTCAATGGCCATGACCATTTTGGAAACACAGCAACGAAAACCGGGGATGCTGCCAAACGTTTCAATAACGGCAACCGATATTTCTGCCACTATGTTGGATATGTGTCGTGCTGGTGTTTACGATAATCTAGCGTTAGGCCGTGGTTTATCTCCTGAGCGTCGCCGCACGTTCTTTGAAGATGCGGGTGATGGTCGTATGAAAGTGAAAGACAATGTGAAACGTCTCGTTAACTTTCGTCCACAAAACCTCATGGAAAGCTACGCTCTTATTGGCAAGTTCGATATCATTTTCTGTCGAAATGTACTGATTTATTTCTCTCCTGAGATGAAGTCGCAAGTATTGAACCAAATGGCGAATAGCTTGAATCCGGGAGGGTATCTTCTTTTAGGTGCTTCGGAGTCTTTGACTGGTTTGACGGACCGATTCGAAATGGTGCGCTGTAACCCTGGTATCATTTATAAACTGAAGTAAGTCATATTGCCCTTCATGAATAAAGTGAAAGCCCAATCCTCGATTGGGCTTTTTTGTCTCTAATCGCTGACCAAGTTCTTTCCCCTTTCTTGCCTTTACCTGAGAGTTCTCTTCTTGTGTTATATTTTAAGATAGACATTCCAAGTCGAAACATGACCAATTAATGCCGATACACATTAAGCGGTCTATTTATTGCAACACTGAAAATGGATTTGGGTAAATTGTATAAGCGACTTAAAAGTTGGTATGCAAATTGCTTTTATCTAAGTAGTAACAGTCAGTTCTTTGAGTTGAGGCAATTATGGCTATTTCTTTTGACAATGCTTTAGGTATTCACCAACACACGGTTGGCGTACGTGAGCGCAATGCTGAGGTGATTTCCACCAATATTGCACAAGCGAACACACCTGGGTTTAAATCAAAGGGCATGGATTTCAATAAAGCACTGCAGGCGGCAACGTCGGGGGCAAGTATTGGTCTTAGTCGTACTGATAGTCGGCATATCTCTGCCTCAACAAAGGTGACAGGGGAAAGCTTATATCGCATTCCTACACAACCTGACACGGGTGATGGCAATACGGTAGATGTGGATCTGGAGCGTAATTTGTTTATGCAGAACCAAATCAGACACCAAGCGTCACTTGACTTCTTAGGAAGTAAATTCAAGAACTTAACGAAAGCAATTAAGGGGAGCAACTAGATGAGCTTATTTAACGTATTCAATGTGACAGGTTCTGCCATGAGCGCTGAGTCCGTTCGTCTAAATACCACCTCTAGTAACCTTGCTAATGCGGACAGTATCTCTAGCTCAGCGAAAGATACCTATAAAGCGCGTCATGCAGTGTTCGGTGCTGAGTTAAGTAAGGCACGTTATAACCGTGATCATACCGTGCCGGTGAAAGTGATGGGTATTGTAGAAAGTGATAAACCGCTTGATGCGGAATACAACCCTGATCATCCACTCGCAAATGACGAAGGGTACATCTACAAACCTAACGTTAATGTGATGGAAGAAATGGCGAACATGATTTCTGCTTCTCGTTCATACCAAACGAACGTTCAAGTGGCAGATGCCAGTAAACAAATGCTGCTGCGTACGCTGCAGATGGGTCAATAAGGATAAGGAGGTAGCGAATGGCTGGAATAAATAACGTTGGTCAAAGCGGCTTGTCCTATGTTGATCAGCTTAAATCTCTTCAAGATCAAAAGAAGACTGAGGATACAACGGGTAAGCAGGATCTTAAACAAGAAGACTTCTTATCACTTCTCACGAAACAACTTGCTCAACAAGACCCTTTTAAGCCGGTCAGTAATGACCAGATGATTGCGCAAATGGCTTCATTTGCAACCGTTGATGGTATCGGGAAGATGAACACTCAGTTTGAGAGTTTGAACTCATCGATGACATCTAACCAAGCCCTACAGGCATCCTCTTTGGTCGGCCGAGATGTATTGGTACCAGGAGCTGCTGGGGTGAAAGCTGACGGCGCTGCCATGTCTGCAATGGTTAAACTTCCTCAATCTTTAGACAATCTATTTGTTCGAATTGAGAATGAAGCTGGGCAACTACTTCGCACGTTTGAAGTGGGCTCAAAACCAGCAGGTGACAGCAAAGTGGAATGGGACGGTAAAGACGATAACGGTAACCCATTGCCGGCAGGCAAATACAATGTGAGAGCATCTGGATTGCTTGATGGCGAGAATCGCGAGTTTGAAGTATCAACTTATGCGAACGTGAATAGCGTACTTCTCGGTAAAGGTGATGGTAACGTACTGCTCAATCTAGCTGGTTTTGAATCGCCAGTTCGACTTGCTGAAGTACTAGAAGTTGGCAAAGCATAGCTCGCTTTAGAGTTAATACGCTAGCTAGATAGGAGATATTGGAATGTCATATGTATCATTAAGCGGTTTATCCGCTTCTCAATTAGATTTGAACACAACCAGTAATAACATTGCCAACGCGAACACGTTTGGTTTTAAAGAATCTCGTGCAGAGTTCGGTGATGTTTATTCAACCTCAATCTTTACGAACGCTAAAACCACGCCAGGTAAAGGTGTTCAGGCCAATAAGGTTGCTCAGCAGTTTCATGAAGGGTCGAGTATTTATACGAATAACCCATTGGATTTGCGTGTTTCGGGGACAGGCTTCTTTGCCGTATCAAAAGATAGAATGATACCTCAGCAAAATGAGCTAACTCGTAATGGTGCGTTTCACTTAAACAAAGACAATTACATTGTTAATGCGAACGACCAGTACCTACTTGGCTATGCGGTAAACAAAGACACAGGCGATGTTCTTTCTTACGAGCCTGAGCCATTAGATATTCCGGCTGAATTTGGTAAGCCTAAGCAAACCAGTGCGATTGAAGTTGGTGCTAACCTGCCAGCGAATGGCGACCTAAAAGATCCGGCACTATTCGATCACACCGATCCGGAAACCTACAACCGATCAACGTCTACGACGATTTATGACTCGATGGGTCAATCTTACAAGCTATCAACTTACTACTTGAAAGATATGACGCAACCCAATACGTGGAATAAATACTACAGTGTGACGGATTCTGCGGGTGAGAAAATGTTGAATGTTGCGGGTGGTGATGCTGCCTCTCCAACGGGACACATTGGACACACCATGAAGTTTAATAATGATGGCACGCTTGCTAGCTTGAATGGCGGTAACCCTATTGTTACAGACTCTTTTGATACTGCGGGTGTTGACCTTAACGGTGCTGATGGTACACAAATCTTATCGTTTAACTTAAATGGCGCAACTCAGTTTGCCGCTCCATTTGAGATAACTAAGACCCATCAGGATGGTGCAACAACGGGCTTCTTAACCAAGATTGATTTTGACGAATACGGCAGTGTTTTAGGTACTTATTCGAATGGTCAAAATGTGACGTTAGGTCGTGTCGCAATGGTCCGTGTTTCTAATGAGCAAGGCCTAGATAAGAAAGGCGGCACTCAATGGGATTCAACACAGTTCTCTGGCGATAAGATCTGGGGCGAATCAAGTAAAGGCTCATTTGGCTCAATCAATAACGGTGCTCTAGAGCAATCCAATATTGATATGACGCAGGAGCTTGTCGACTTGATATCAGCGCAACGTAACTTCCAAGCAAACTCACGTGCGTTAGAAGTTCACAGCCAACTACAGCAAAATATTCTTCAGATTCGTTAACATTTTCGTTTACGCAATGATCTGAAATACCAAACCAGCGGCAACGTTGGTTTGGTATTATTGCCATTCCCAAGTGGCAAGGATCGGCAGAATTTCTCCCTCCATATTAATGCTCATCCTATCTTATTGATTTATAACAACTAAAAACTTGGCACGCCTATTGCTTTTAACTAATTGAACATTGGTTATTGGAGCACATTATGGATCGCACTCTTTACCTCGCGATGAGCGGCGCAAAGCAAAACATGCAAGCGTTGCAACTACGGTCAAACAACTTAGCAAACGTGAGCACAACTGGCTTTCGTGCAGATCTCGCACAAGCACGTTCAATGCAAGCGTATGGCGAAGGGCTACCGACTCGTGTTTTCAGTATGACAGAGCGTCCAGGGCAAAGCTTTGCACAAGGCAGTGTCGTCACGACAGGGCGTGATCTCGATGTCACCATACAAGGTGATGGCTGGATATCTGTGATGGATAAAACGGGTAAAGAAGGTTTAACCCGTAACGGTAACTTGAAGATCGACCAAAATGGATTACTTACGAATTCCTCTGGCCACTTGGTCTTGGGCGAATTTGGTGCTCCTATCACACTTCCAATTCCTATCAGTAAAGTTGAAATTGGCAATGATGGCACTATCTCTGTTGTTCCGCAGGGCGCACCCGCCGATGCCATGGAAATCGTTGACCGAATTAAACTCACCCAAACCAATAACCGATCACTGTTCAAAGATATTAATGGTCTTTTTCGTTCGAAAGAGCCCAATGCGGCATATGAAGCAGATGCCAATGTAAAGCTGCTCACTGGGGCTGTTGAAGGCAGTAATGTCAATGCTGTCGGCGAGATGACAAGCCTGATTGACTTGCAAAGACAATTTGAAATGCAAGTAAAGATGATGAGCACAGCGGAAGAAATGGATAAATCGTCCGACTCTCTGCTTCGTATGAGCTAATAAGAATTTAAGGAGACTGTTATGCATCCGGCATTATGGGTCAGTAAAACGGGATTAGATGCCCAACAAACCAATATCTCAACCATATCGAATAACTTAGCAAACGCATCAACGGTAGGTTACAAAAAAAGCCGCGCGGTATTTGAAGATCTGTTTTATCAGAACATCAATCAACCAGGCGGGCAATCTTCTCAAAACACAGAGTTACCGAGTGGTTTGATGCTTGGTGCGGGCTCCAAGGTTGTGGCAACCCAAAAGGTCCATACACAAGGGAACACCCAAACTACAACAAACAGTCTCGATATGATGGTTGAAGGGGACGGTTTTTTCCAAATCCTCATGCCAGACGGCAACATCGGTTATACGCGTAATGGTCAATTCACCGTCAATGATGAAGGTGCCATTGTGACATCAGGTGCTGGTTACACACTTGAGCCAGAGATCATTATTCCTGAAGACGCGATTAGTATCACTGTGGGTACAGATGGCGAGGTGTCGGTTAACGTTCGTGGCCAGCAGGACAACCAAGTACTGGGGCAGATTACAACCGTTGACTTTATTAACCCGGGTGGCCTTGAGCCTATTGGTCAAAACCTCTATTTGCCAACCGGTGCAAGTGGTGACCCGCAAGAAGGCGTGCCTGGATTAGATGGCTTTGGTGCTGTCAGGCAGTCGATGCTTGAAACATCAAACGTGAATGTCACGGAAGAGCTGGTGAACATGATCGAAGCGCAGCGTGTCTACGAGATGAACTCTAAGGTGATTTCTGCGGTAGATAAAATGATGAGCTTTGTTAACCAACAATTGTAGTCCCTGAAAGTGAAAGATGAGGTTATTGGCATGATTCGTATACTGACCGTTTTGACTGTTTTATTCATGAGTGGCTGCGCCATGATGGATCCACCCGTAGAGACGCCAGACGTTGTACAAGGTACGACAACGGTAGATGCGGTAGAAGGTGACAAAGCAGCGGATGAAAGCTCTGGGATTATCGATACCCTACGTGGCAGAAACGATCCGCTTGCCGGTGATCCTGCTTGGGCGCCAATACACCCAAAACAGGCGCCTGAACATTATGCTGCTGAAACGGGGTCACTGTTTAACTTGAACAAAATCAGTAGTCTATATGACGACTCCAAGCCTCGTGGTATTGGCGACATCATTACCGTCACTTTAGATGAACAGACCAAGGCGGCAAAAAGCTCGGATGCTGACTTAGCGAAAAACAACGACGCCAGCATGGATCCACTTGAAGTGGGTGGACAAGCCTTAACGATTGGCGACTATGATTTTTCATATAACCTGAGCAACGATAATAAATTCAGCGGAAGCGCAGAGGCGAATCAAAGTAACAGCCTTTCTGGTTCCATTACGGTTGAAGTGATTGAAGTCTTGGCGAACGGTAACCTCATCATTCGTGGAGAAAAATGGCTAACACTGAATACGGGTGATGAATACATTCGCCTAAGTGGCACTATTCGCCCTGACGACATCGACTTCGATAATACGATAGCGTCAAATCGAATTTCTAATGCACGAATTCAGTATTCTGGCACTGGAACGAACCAAGATATGCAAGAACCTGGATTCTTGGCACGATTCTTTAATGTATCTTTGTAATTAGATGTAAAAGTCGATTTTTTGGCTAAATGCTATTCGATAGAAGCGCTGTAGATTGATACTCAAGCAGACAAAGGAAAATCGAAATAGGTCGTTAGCGTTTACAAGGATTAAGGGTTTTCAAATGAAGATGTTCTCTCTGTTACTCATCAGCATGACACTGATTGCAACCAGCGCACAAGCTGCACGCATCAAAGACGTATCTCAAATTGCCGGTGTACGTAGTAACCAGTTGGTTGGCTATGGTTTGGTAACAGGGCTACCGGGAACAGGTGAATCCACCCCGTTTACCGATCAAAGTTTCAATGCCATGTTGCAAAGCTTTGGCATTCAATTGCCGCCGGGCACTAAGCCAAAAACTAAGAACGTTGCCGCGGTGATCGTGACGGCTGAAATGCCCGCATTTACTAAACAAGGACAAACGGTTGATGTAACGGTCTCTTCGATTGGTTCAGCCAAAAGCCTTCGAGGCGGCACATTGATGCAGACGTTCCTGAAAGGTCTCGATGGTCAAGTCTACGCGGTTGCACAAGGTAACCTTGTGGTCAGTGGTTTTAGTGCGAGCGGTGCAGACGGTTCAAAAATTGTGGGTAATAACCCAACCGCAGGTATGATTTCAAGTGGGGCAATCGTAGAACGTGAAATTCCAACGCCATTCAGTCGCGGGGATTACATTACTTTCAACCTGCTAGAGTCAGACTTTACTACCGCTCAACGTATGGCGGATGCTGTCAACAATTTCCTTGGCCCACAGATGGCGTCTGCTGTTGATGCGACGTCTGTTCGAGTGAGAGCGCCGAGAGATGTTGGTCAGCGTGTTGCCTTTCTCTCTGCTGTAGAAAATATTGAGTTTAATCCCGCTGATGGTTCAGCAAAAATCATTGTGAACTCAAGAACGGGAACCATTGTTGTCGGTAAGCATGTACGTCTAAAGCCTGCGGCGGTGACTCATGGCGGCATGACGGTCGCTATCAAAGAGAATCTTAATGTCAGTCAACCGAATGCGTTTGGTGGTGGACAGACTGTCGTGGTGCCCGATACCGAAATTGAAGTGGAAGAAGAGCAGGGAAAAATGTTTAAGTTTGAACCTGGTTTAACGCTTGATGACTTAGTCCGTGCGGTTAACCAGGTAGGCGCTGCTCCATCTGATTTAATGGCCATTTTGCAAGCGCTTAAGCAAGCTGGTGCCATTGAAGGCCAGTTGATCATTATTTAGGGGCTCAGCATGATTAATAATGGTAACGACATCGGATTTATTCATGACATTGCAGGCTTAGATAAGCTTCGTCAGAAAGCGGTGAGTGGCGATGAAGCGGATGATAAAGCCGCGTTGACTGCCGCAGCGAAACAATTTGAAGCGATATTTACATCGATGCTGTTCAAATCCATGAGGGAGGCGAATACAAGCTTTGAATCCGGTTTAATGGACAGTCAAAATCAGCAGTTTTATCGTCAAATGCTGGATGATCAAATGTCGAGTGAGCTTAGTGCTTCCGGCTCTTTGGGCTTAGCCGATATGATTGTTGCCCAGTTGAGCACAGGTTCCATTGAGAACAGCAGTGCAGCGGCAAAAGACGGCAACTTTGAAGAAATCATGGATAGGGTTCAACGTAATCGTGAACTTCGAGAAGCATCACCGACTTTGGCTTCAGGTTCTGTGAAAGAAGCGCAGCCAACATCATTTGAATCCCCGGAAAGCTTTGTCGCTTCAATGAAACCATACGCTGAACAAGCGGCCAAAGCGCTGGGTGTCGACTCTTCATTGCTTCTTGCTCAGGCAGCCCTTGAAACGGGGTGGGGACAGAAAGTGACTCAGAACTCACGCGGCAGCAGTAACAACCTATTTAACATTAAGGCGGATCGAAGCTGGCAGGGTGATAAAGTAGCGACTCAAACGCTCGAGTACCACGAAGGTGTACCAGTGAAAGAGCAGGCGGCTTTCCGCTCGTATGACAGCTATCAAGATAGTTTTAATGACTATGTTCGATTCCTAAATCAAAACCCACGCTACAATACTGCGTTGAAACAGACGGGGAGCTCCGAAGAGTTCATTCGTGGTATCCATCAAGCTGGTTACGCAACGGATCCTCGTTACGCAGATAAGATTTTGAGTGTGAAAGAGCGCATCGATAACATGTAATCAGGCTGTACTCCTATCTAAATAGTTCCTATAAGAACAGAGGCTTACACAACGTAAGCCTTTTTTTATTCTCACTTTCCTCTTGTCTCATTTTTGGCATATATATTGCTTTTACTAAAAGAGTGTATCGGTCTTTACCGGTTTTTATATTCCATTTTGGGGGCTGCATGGCGTCGGATCTTCTGAATTTAGGGACACAAAGTGTTCTTACTGCTCAGAGACAACTTAATACCACCGGGCATAACATTTCAAATGCCAATACAGATGGTTATAGCCGACAGTCTATTATCCAAGGTACGAATTCGCCTCGACAATATGGCGGTGAAACCTACGGTATGGGCGTTCATGTGGAAAAAGTTCGCCGCTCTTGGGACCAATTTGCCGTCAACGAATTAAACGTGGCGACCACCAATCAAGCGTTCAAAGCCGATACGGAAGAAAACCTCGATATGCTATCAAGCATGCTTTCTTCCGTTGCCTCTAAGAAAATCCCAGAAAACCTGAATGAATGGTATGACTCTGTTAAAACACTTGCGGATAGCCCAAATGATGTCGGCTCCCGAAAGGTGGTGCTTGAGAAAGCAGGGCTCATCAGTAACAACCTCAATGATTTCCACGAGACGATTCGACTGCAATCGAACGTATCGAATAAAAAGCTCGATCTTGGCTTAGAGCGAATTAATCAACTGGCGCTTGAGTTGCGTGATACTCAGCGACTCATGATGCGCACACCAGGGCCGCACAATGATTTGATGGATCAGCATGAAAAACTGGTCTCAGAGCTATCTGAATATACAAAAGTGACTGTCACTGCACGTAAGCATGGTGAAGGGTTCAATATTCATATCGGTAACGGCCATACGTTGGTGTCGGGTACCGAAGCGAGCCAACTGAAAATGGTGGATGGTTACCCAGATGTGCATCAACGTCGATTAGCGATTGTTGAAGGTAAGGGCATCAAGGCGATCACCTCAAAAGATATCGATGGAAAACTGGGTGCGCTTTTAGAGATGCGCGATAAGCATATTCCCTATCTGATGGATGAGCTGGGTAGAATGTCGACGGCGTTCTCTTATGAGGTCAACAAACTTCAATCTCAAGGTTTGGATCTACGTGGGAATGTTGGTGGTTTGATCTTTACGGATGTCAATGAAGAGCGCTTAACCAAGAATAGGGTGGTTCAGTCGTCTAACTCTAAAGCTGATCTCGCCGTATTTATAGAAGATACAAGCCAACTTAAAGGTGGAGAATATTCGCTGCAATATAACGGAAGCGAGTACTTTGTCACACGCCCATCGGGTGAACGAGTTGGCGTGCCGATGCAAGATAACTCTTTGTATATCGATGGTGTTCGAATCGATATCAAGCAGAATTTGGAAGCGGGTGAGCGAGTGCTCATTCGTCCTACTCGAAGCGGTGCGGCAGACATTCAAATGGCAACGAATGATCCAACAGCCATTGCCGCTCAAAGCTTTAAGGCGTCAACTTCATTTGCTCAAGGCTCTGCCAAGTTTAAGATTTTGCAAGTAGGGGATGTGAAGGAGTTTGAAGTCGTTGTTGCCCCTAAAGGTGATCAGTTTGCAGTCACAGATACCAACGGAAAAATCCTTGTTGAACCCATGCCATATCCGCCTACTGGCCCAGTAGAGGTGCAAGGAACGATATTCAGTTTGAGTAAAGGCGCCATTGCCAACGACAAGTTTACGGCAAACCTTGTCCCCTCCGAAGGTGATAACGGCAACTTACTCAAAATGCAAAATATCCAAACCGATAAGAAACTGAATGACAATGAATCGACCGTTTTGGACATCTACCATAACCTCAATACGGATGTTGGATTGCAGATGTCTACAGCGTCTCGCCTAGCGGACGTAGCCAACCTTGAAAAGCAAGGTGCTCAAGAAAGAATTGCGTCTATCTCCGGGGTTAACCTCGATGAAGAAGCCGCGAATATGATGAAATTTCAACACGCCTATATGGCTTCATCTCGCATCATGCAAACGGCGAACGACACCTTTAACACCATTTTGGCATTGCGATAGGGAGGCAGATAAATGTTAAATCGAATTTCAAGCTTCCATAACTATCAGTCAGTGCAGAATGATTTGCGCCGACAAGAGACCAAAATCCACCATAACCAAGCGCAGTTGGCTTCTGGTAAGAAGTTGATGAAAGCGAGTGATAATCCACTTGCGACACACTATATCCAAAACGTTGGTCAACAGTCGGAACAACTTAGACAGTATGTTGATGCCATTGTACTGGTACGAAACAGACTTGAGCACCATGAGGTCATCATCTCAAACGCAGAAAGCTTTGCCGATGAGACCAAACGAACCGTAATGGAAATGATCAATGGCTCGTTATCGTCAGAAGACAGACACGCGAAAAAACGTGAGATACAAGAGCTAGCGAATAACTTTTTGAACCTGGTGAATGTGCAAGACGAATCGGGTAACTACATCTTTGCGGGTACGAAACCAAAGAACCAGCCTTTCTTTCGTGATAACGATGGAACGGTGACTTATTCGGGTGACGACTACCAACGTAAAATGAAGGTATCGAATACTTTAGATATGCCTATCAACGATCCGGGCAGTAAGCTGTTCATGGAGATTGATAATCCATTTGGGCATTACGAGCCAGAGTACAACCTGAATGACGCTTCCGAGTTACTTCTTGAGCGGGCTATCAATATTGAACCTGCGGATGATTCCACGTATCGAGTGACGTTCGTTGACATGGATAACGGCAAGTTTGGGTATCAACTGGAAAAAGATGGCAGTGTTGTTAAAGCCGATGAATTTGATGCTTCTCAGGGTATTCGCTATGAAGGCCTGACAATTCAAGTCAAAGGGCAAATAAGCAAGAGTGACACGATTACGCTAGAACCTCGTAAAACGTATTCAATATTTGAGAGCTTTCAAAAAGCAATGGATCTGTCAGAAAACTCTGTGTCAGACACCAATAGCACAGCCAAGTTACATCAGATTACTGAAGAGTTTCATTCGGCATTTATTCATTTGAATAAAGCGCGAACAGATGTGGGGGCAAGGCTGAATACCCTTGATTTACAAGAGCAGCAGCACGAAGACTTTAAACTGACTTTAGCGAAATCCAAGAGTAATTTTGAAGACCTCGATTACGCCGAAGCGGTTATTGAGTTCAATGAGAACTCGCGAGCCCTGCAAGCGTCGCAACAAGCGTTTGGTAAAACGAAAGACCTCACTCTATTTAATTACATCTAGTTTTTACACTTGCCATACGTGCTATGCCGTATGTGCCTCTGGATGTTATTTAGTGCCGCGAAAACGTTAAGTTTGCTAGAGCGGCAAGCAAGCGGCAATAGCCGTTCGTTTCGCCATTACTTATGAATGAATAGGATAATGGTTTTAATATTGATTGACATAACTTATTGATTTTGGTCGTTATATCGTTGATATGGAAATTGGTTAAAAAGTTGGCACATTACTTGTATTAACTTAGTAACAGTGAAAACAAAGATAAATAGACTTGTAGTTATACAGGTTTAGCAAGGCAATTACGGTCAGTGCTTCCAAATGAGATTAAGCTGGCCGCTTCGCAAGCACTTGCGAACTCACTAGGAGAGCAAATATGACCATTACAGTAAACACAAACGTAGCAGCGTTAACCGCTCAGCGTTATTTAAATAAGGCCACCGGTGAACTCAATACGTCAATGGAACGTTTGTCTTCTGGTAACCGCATCAACAGTGCAAAAGATGACGCGGCAGGTCTTCAAATTTCAAACCGATTGACCGCACAGTCACGTGGCTTAGATGTCGCTATGCGTAATGCGAACGATGGTATCTCTATCGCGCAGACTGCAGAAGGTGCAATGAATGAGTCAACGAGTATTCTACAACGTATTCGTGACCTTTCTCTGCAATCGGCTAACGGCACGAACTCATCATCAGAGCGTCAAGCGCTGAATGAAGAAGTGGTTGCACTACAAAATGAGCTGAACCGTATTGCGGAAACCACCTCATTTGGTGGTCGTAAACTACTGAATGGTTCTTTTGGCGAAGCATCATTCCAGATTGGTGCGAGCTCTGGTGAGGCCATCATCATGGGTCTAACCAGTATCCGTGCGGATGACTTCCGTATGGGAGGGCAATCGTACTTCTCTGAAAACGGTAAGGATTCAAATTGGGATGTTGCACAAGGTGCCAATGACCTTAAGTTCGAATTTACCGATAAAAATGGTGAGTTAGTCACGGTTGATATCCTAGGTAAAGTTGGCGATGACGTCGAAGAACTTGCAACGTATATCAATGGTCAAACCGACTACATTCAAGCGTCTGTTGGTGATGAAGGTAAGCTTCAGGTCTTTATTGCCCAGCCAGAAATTGAAGGTGACCTCGCTATTTCTGGTGGTCTTGCCACTGAACTTGGCTTAAATGGCGGCCCTGGTGCATACACGACCGTTAAAGATATTGATGTTACGACCGTAACGGGTTCTCAAAACGCAATCGGCATCGTTGATGCAGCCTTGCAATACGTAGACTCGCAGCGAGCAGACTTAGGTGCGAAACAAAACCGATTGAGTCACAGCATCAACAACTTGGCGAATATTCAAGAGAACGTTGAAGCATCAAATAGTCGAATTAAAGATACAGATTTCGCGAAAGAAACAACACAGTTAACGAAATCTCAAATATTGCAGCAAGCAGGTACATCGATACTTGCTCAAGCTAAACAGTTGCCAAACTCTGCAATAACGTTGTTGCAGTAGTAATTGGAGTTTTACCTTAGTTACACAGACGTGAGTAATAGGTAAATTCCAAGGCAAAGTGTGATTATTATTGGATAGTTAAGCTCTCTCAGATTTACCCTGCTTAGTTGTTCTTACGATAACCATGCGCCCCGGTCAGTCGGTATGTGATCATTTCTCTTGATCTCCGCACAAGACGCCGGCTAACCAAACTAGCCCCGGTTCTCTCAAAGGAAAAGGGGCTTTTTCTTGCCTGCTATATACCTAATCAATGGATCTCTCTACTCGGCAGCTTTACCTATTTCTTTAGCTTATTTTTTTGTTTATGTCGGTAACCTCCTGTTATTTCTTTATTTACCAATTTATTTAATTTTATCTCCTCTTTTTTCTAAAGGAATTCTTTTCAAGGTCGCTAAGAGTTTACTTTGAGAGAACTAATTGGTTTTTCGAGACGTCGGAAACCGTTCGGATAAGAAAATTTCCGCTCGCCGGAAAATCAATAGGAGAGACCACTATGGCGGTTAATGTAAATACAAACGTATCTGCGATGACAGCTCAACGTTATTTGAATAGTGCAAATAGCGCTCAGCAAACATCAATGGAACGTCTATCATCAGGCTTTAAGATTAACAGCGCTAAGGACGATGCGGCAGGTCTTCAGATCTCTAACCGCTTGAACGTTCAAAGCCGAGGCTTAGATGTCGCAGTACGCAACGCGAATGATGGTATTTCAATTGCACAAACAGCAGAAGGTGCAATGAATGAAACGACTAACATTCTACAACGTATGCGTGATCTATCACTTCAATCAGCTAACGGCTCGAACTCGAAATCTGAGCGTGTCGCTATCCAGGAAGAAGTAAGTGCGTTGAATAATGAGTTGAACCGTATTGCGGAAACAACTTCATTTGGTGGTAACAAGCTTCTAAACGGAACATTCGATACCAAATCATTCCAGATTGGTTCTGATAATGGTGAAGCGGTAATGCTAACGCTGAACAACATGCGTAGTGATAACGCATTGATGGGCGGTAACAGCTACGTAGCAGCGAACGGTCAAGATAAAGACTGGTCGGTACAGGCTGGTGGTAATGACCTTACAATCGCACTGACAGATAAGTTTGGTAATGCTCAAAACTTAGCGATCGATGCGAAAGCCGGTGATGATATTGAGCAGCTAGCGACTTACATCAATGGTCAACAAGACATGATCAAGGCTTCTGTTGATGAAGACGGCAAACTGCAAATGTACGCAGACAACAACAAAGTTGAAGGTGATGTGACATTCGGTGGTAGCCTTGCTGGTGAACTAGCAATTGGCGGCCCTACGGCAGTAACCGTTGATACTATTGATGTTACGTCAGTGGGGGGTGCTCAAGAGTCTGTTGCCATCGTTGATTCAGCATTGAAGTTTGTTGATAGTCACCGTGCTCAACTTGGTGCATTCCAAAACCGATTTGACCATGCGATTAACAACTTGGATAACATTAACGAGAACGTTAATGCTTCTCAGAGTCGAATCAAGGACACTGACTTTGCTAAAGAAACAACGGCATTGACTAAGTCTCAAATCCTATCTCAAGCTTCGAGTTCAGTACTGGCTCAAGCTAAGCAAGCGCCAAACTCGGCACTAGGTTTACTAGGATAAGATAACCTTCTAGGTTGAATAAAAAATCCAGCTTCGGCTGGATTTTTTTGATCTCGCTATTTGGTCTCTGTACTTATTCTATCTACTCGATCACCAATTACTTAGGTAGATAACGAACCACTAGGGCGTTACAGGGCCTATGGTGGCATGTCGACTACCAGTGTTTGGCGTAGGGGAATTAAACTAGATAGAGAGTGAACGGCTAGTATAGGGGGCTTGAGGAAGCCTGAGCATGAAATGAATAAATGGGATTGTTTTCTAAAAGCCAGATACAACGAAACCCAGAGAACTGGGCTTTGTTGTGACATCGATGATGTACATCGAATAATGATGGTGCGGTCGGA
>NZ_MCWZ01000054.1 GCF_002877365.1 Vibrio sp. 10N.261.55.A7 | reverse complement strand
GTTATATATAGTGTAATTGGTTCTGTATAATTTTAAAATACCCACTAGTTTACCAACTAGAATTTATGTTAGTCCTACAGAAAAAGTCCTTAAGAATAATGTTTGCAATGTCTAATATTTTTACTTCTGATATCTTTATTTCTTCGCTAAAGATGTTGCCTCAGCAGTTGTAAGGTCATACGCAATCTCAGGACCTTTTTCGATCTTTCCTCCTTCATCCTCAAAATAGAACGCAATACTAAAACTATTGTACGCGATACTCATCGTCGACCTATCGGGAGATAGTGTGTTGTGAGCTAAACGTGCACCCGTCAATGTTAAAATTGTAGTCGGAATAAGTCCTGAACCGTCACGCCCCGGTACCGTTGAAACAATTTCGACTGTTTTCCCTTCATTTCCAGGCGCTAGAAGCCATGACAGAATATAAGGGGTAGCACCATCAATTTTGCTCCGACTGATTAACACCTCACCTATCGCTACCATACCGCGATCTGCATTATTTCCATCACCTATAGTATTAGATATTGCTCGTGCTGCTTCCCAAGCCCAGGGATCAACTACAAAAAAACCTTTTTTACCATTTATATTTAATAAAGCAGTTGCAGCACTTTCCGGCTCTATGCCATCAATCCGCATATATGAAGTAACTTCAGACATCGTTAATATTCCTTCTTTTACAAGTTATATTCCAGTTTATAACAATCATATTTTCATCTGAAAACATCCGTATAAAATAAACCATATTTAAACAAAATCGTCCCAAACACACTCAGTAGAAAATTAAACCGATGTCACTTTCCCCAATACCTGCGGGGTATTCCCCCCAATAGAAGATTGACTAGACGCATACTTAGTACAAGGTCTCAATGAAGGTGTTTTATCGTGAGTAATCAATATTTTCTCTCCAGAAGTGACTGAGTTAAGCAAGCACGCAAGCACGGGATCTGTTGAACTGATTGACACATTATGTACATCAGAATAGCTTCTTAACAGGTACCCACCATTACTCTGAATTTGCTTTATATACTTTTCAGATCTTTGATACTCCCCTGGAGATATTAAACTCCCTTTACTTGCCAATAAATTTATAAACTTATATGGATGAGCTAAATAACCCGAACATACAAGTATATACCCTATAACAGGTGTGAAAACTATTCGTTCTTTAAACCATTGATTAAAGTCATGTGGATTCTTATGCAATGGACTAGAGTTAGAATCATTGGCCCACTCGCTTTTAGCTCGATTCAAAGTTCCAATTAATAATTTTTTTTGAACAATAGAATTTATAAACAAATACAATCTATTAAACAGGTTATAAACCAAACTTATAATCAAATCTATACCCGTACCCGTTGTCGCAAACTTAGCTGAAGCAACACCTGCAGCAGCAAGCCCTTCTAGAGATGATATAATCGATTGAGATGAAATGGCTCTTGCTATATAACTCGGGTGACCTTCGGCTACGCTTACACCTCTACCTCGATAGAGCTGTTTAACAAATCTTGAAAAATTATTGTATCCTTGCCGTACTCCATCAACCAAATCCCCAATGCCCTGCACGACTCCCATGAAAGCGATACTTGTCGATATGTTGTAAACCAGTTCAGAGACTAGATACTGTGCTAATTCTCCAAACCAATTTATGTATTTTATACCATCACCGTATGAGCCTGTAATTGACTGAATTAATTCCCTAACGGCGCGAGAGACCCACTGTCTAATGTCATCAAGTACGTGTGTCACTTTAGACTTTGCTTTCTTGGCCGCTAGAATAGCGGGATTACTTTCAAGGCCAAGCTTTTCCATAATCTGATTACTTTTATCTCTCACGAGACTGACTACGCCACCTCCACCTATATAGTTTGCTGTCAATGAAAACTCTAACGGCGAATCTAGGTATTTAAAATCAATGGTAGAAAGAGCATAGATACATCCTCTTCTAGCTTCCGATAACTCATATTCCATTGGGACTGAACCTCCTAGTTTTCTAGCAAGAAGTTTATTAGTCTTTCGCTTTCGCATATCTTTCATAAAATATCCTTTTTGCATTGAGGTCCATTGTTGTAACAAAACACAAACGCTAAGAATTGAATAACGATATAAATCCTTATCAAATTAATAAGTTTTCCAGTGGATCTTTGAGTTCTCACAAAAATCAAACGTCCGAGTTAGTAATAGAGATACCATGATATTTATTGCATAAGACTTCACCAACAACAAGAATCAACCATGTAAATTATCAATAATTT
>NZ_MCWZ01000053.1 GCF_002877365.1 Vibrio sp. 10N.261.55.A7 | reverse complement strand
ATGTTATACATCGGCCTTAATATACAAACGCTCATTTTAAACTGTTTTATAGAACAGCGGGCTATTTATCAAAACTGTCGATCGATCACCACGTTAACTGATTCGCCCATTTGAGTGACAGCACTTTCGCCATGCCAATCACCCTCTTTTGTAGAAACGTTGCCATCACTATCGATACGAACACGCACAATAAAGGACTCTAAGTCAGAGAAGTTACGACCCTCGACCATGCTATTCCCATCATCAATCACAACCGTTCTTGGAAAGCTGCCCACTGGATAGCGTGCGGCAGCAACCGGCATTGGCATGCCATCAGCACTATGAACCGATACAATAAGTGCAACACCGCTATTTAGATTAACTGCATCAGAAAGCGAAATCGTAATCGCTGCAGAACTGCCTTGAAGTGACTGCTGAGAGCCTTCGCCATGTGCAGATTCAAGACTCTGTGATGTCGCTGGTTCGGTTGTGATACCCATGCGTTTCTGCGCACTTTCAATGCTACGCGATAACATTTCAAAACGGCTGTCTTCTGGACCTATCATTTTTTGCATGATGCTCCAATACTTCACAGCTGAAGCATAATCATTGCGCTCGAAAGAATCGAAGGCCAACAATGAGAATACACGAAGATCGACGTAATCCTGTTGAATCAAGTTATTCAACATTGAACGTGCGCGATTCTGATCGGTCTCATCTGGTGACATCATGAGTGCTTGAGCAAAACCAAGTTGTGCATCTTGGTCAGAGGTATCAAGACGGTAAGCACGCTTCATCGCACCTAATGCTGTCTCTACATCTCTATTGGCAAGCGCAATTCTGCCAAGCAGCATCCATCCAGTCATGTCCTGAGGATCGGCATGTAAACGTGTACGCAAGCCGAGTGTCAGATCATCCATTTCATCGTCAGTTAACATGACCCCTTCAGGGTTCATCAACTTTTTAGACAGTTCTGGAAGGTTGCTTGTCACCTCATTCCACTCTATCACTTTATCCATAGCACCGAATTTAGCATACGTAGCATATGACAATGCAATCACAAGCAGTATCGATGGAACCACAAACAACATAGGTGAAATCGGCGTTTCTTTCCCAACTTGAGCATCACTCGGAACATCATCGAGCAAAGACTGCTTGAGATCAGAGATCAGTTCTTGCTGATCATCGACTAAACCTTCTTTATCTTCCTCTTCAAGCTCTGTTAAGCGATCTTTAAAAAATGCCTTATTTAGCTCATCTCTCGCACTTTGATCGTCATTGGTTCGTTTTTTAATGACGGGAAGCACAATCATTAAGCATGCAAACAAAACCAGTAATACAGAAGCGACCCAAAATAATGTCATTACTGCTTATCTCCATCATTTTTTTCATCAAGTAGCGCTTT
>NZ_MCWZ01000052.1 GCF_002877365.1 Vibrio sp. 10N.261.55.A7 | reverse complement strand
ATAGCGGCTTTTTTATGATTCAATTTTCTTAACTTAAATATTCGTTACTTTCAAAGCCAAGCTTGGATCAAACTCATTCACGATGTCTTCATCTATGGTTGAAACAACCGGCATCTCTTGTTTATCAAAACCAATATCTCCACCATCAATCACGCCAGAATCACGATTAATCGATTTGAAATCGAACAATTCGTTATCAACCAAATGACTTGGAACGACATTCTGCATGGCAGTAAACATTGTCTCTATACGTCCTGGAAATTGCTTATCCCAAGTATTCAGCATTTGCTTAATATTTTGACGCTGTAGGTTTGGCTGAGAGCCACACAAGTTACACGGAATGATTGGATAGTCAGTTTGGTTTGCGTATTTAATGATGTCTTTCTCACGACAATAAGCGAGCGGACGAATAACCACATGCTCACCATTGTCTGATACCAGCTTAGGTGGCATCGACTTAAGCTTTCCGCCATGAAACATATTCAAAAATAACGTTTCAATAATGTCATCTCTGTGGTGACCTAATGCAATTTTAGTCGCACCGAGTTCTTTGGCTGTTTTGTACAAGATTCCGCGACGCAGTCGAGAACAAAGTGAACACGTTGTTTTTCCTTCGGGAATTTTATCTTGAACGATCGAGTAGGTATCTTCTTCGACGATTTTATATTCCACACCTAAGTTGTCTAAATACTCAGGTAGAATATGGCTTGGGAAACCTGGTTGCTTTTGATCCAAATTCACAGCGATCAGTTCAAATTTTACAGGAGCACTTTTTTGCAAACCCATCAATATATCAAGCATTGTAAAGCTATCTTTACCGCCAGATAGGCAAACCATAATTCGGTCGCCTTCTTCAATCATGTTGAAGTCTGCAATTGCTTGTCCTGTATTTCGACGAATACGTTTCGCCAATTTATTGAAGCTATGCTGTTGAGCTGTCGTTTGCTCTTGGGTTTGCTCAGTCATCTGCTGTTAAATCTCAATACCAAAATGAAGTGCGTATGATACGGATAAATCGATTAGATGCTAGTGATTCTGTGTATTTGAATACGAAAAACCCTTTGTAATTTATCTATTGATGCAGACAAACAACAAAGGGCAAAAGAGAAGGGTTCTTTCTATAGTAAGAGATTAAACCGCGGTTTGAGGATCCAATGGGCTAATATAGCCAGGAGGCTTAAGCGCTAAAACATCACAGTTGATTTTATCTATCACATGCTCAGCGGTATTACCGATAAATACTGCAGACAAACCGGTTCTTCCAGTCGTTCCAAGTATGACCATCGCCGCGTTAACACGAGATGTGACTTCAGGGATAACATCCTCGGGCAGTCCTTGCTCTACAATCGTTTGTTCTTCGTCAAACCCATGTTTCTGGCGTAACGCTTTCATAGAGGTTAAATGATGGCCACGAACGGCGTCGGTGTATGTGGTTGGGTCAAACTCAGGAAGCTCAATAGTAATGTTCGCGGGTGTGACTGGGTAGGCATTTACCAAGAACGATTTGGCATCCAGTCTTTCAGACAGATTTTTAAGTTGATTCACCATCCGATCATTGAGATCAATATGCGTGTCGCTTTCAGAGCCAACATGCACTGACGCTATGATATTCGCATCTTCTGGCCAAGACTCATTCTTTACAAGCAGCACAGGGCAGGGTGACTTTCTCAGCAAGTGCCAGTCCGTAGGGGTGAAGATAACGGATTCAAGAACATCATGTGTGCGTGTTCCTTTAATCAATATGTCATGGCCACCGGAAAACACTTCAGCAATGATCGCCTCATAAGGACGATTATGCCAAACAACCTGGATATCCAGTTCGACACCATCAAGTAGATAGGGCGCGGCGACTTTCTTCATCCATTGCTCTCGCTGGTGAATGACACCTTTACGCATAGCATCTCTTTCATCCATTGATAACATGGAAGTCATGTCGTAAGAGAAGTCATAAATAGAAAGGAAGAAGGTTACACGGCTTGGAGATTTACTTTTTGAAGCGAGCTGCATGGCTCTAGCTAAGGCTGGTTGCTGATCGTTATTGATATCGGCAACAACTAATATCTTATTATAAATACTCATACACACACCATAATAGGTTAGGGCTGTATACCTAATGTAGCTTAGATGAGAGAAGATGTGAGAGAAAAAGAAGGGGAAATAGTTAGGAAGTATGACGCAGCTCATTATTGAGCTACGTCATTGAAGTTACTTATGATTCTGTTGATACGCCAGCAAGTTTCATAAGGGCATCGTGATCTAGAATAGTGATATATTTGCCTTTGACACTCAATATCTCAGACTTCTGGAAACGACCAAGTAAACGACTGATTGTTTCAACAGTTAAACCTAGGTAGTTACCAATATCACCACGAGTCATCGTCAATCTAAACTCACGAGGACTGAAACCACGTTGAGAAAAACGAGTAGACAAGTTGTATAAGAAAGCCGCTAAACGCTCTTCAGCATTCTTCTTGGAGAGCAAAAGAATCATCTCTTGATCGCCTTTGATTTCATTACTCATCAAACGCATGATTTGTTGGCGTAGCTTCGGCATTTTGCCAGACAAATCATCAAGAATTTCGTAAGGAATTTCACAGACCATTGCTGTTTCTAATGCTTGCGCAAAACTAGGGTGGCGATCATCAGTAATCGCATCAAAACCTACTAAATCACCCGCTAGGTGAAATGCGGTAATCTGCTCATCACCTTGCTCAGTGATCGTGTAGCTTTTGATAGTACCAGAGCGAATTGCGTACAATGATTTCAGTTCATCACCAGCTTTGAAAAGCTCTTGGCTTTTTTGAATTGGCTTTTTACGCTCGATGATTTGATCGAGTTGATCGAGTTCAGATTCACTTAGCGTAAATGGAATACACAGCTGGCTGATGCTGCAGTCTTGGCAGTGGATTGCACAACCACCAGATTGAATGCGCTTTGTTGCTGGCTTTTCAGAAATCATAACGACCTTTCACTATTTGATATACATCAATATTTTATCATCGCTTAACTCTAAAGGATAGTTAAATAAAACCTGCCAAATCAACTTTTTAAAAACTAAATGATAAGATTGTTAGTGCGTCATACGCTGTATAGATGCCATAGAGGAGAATACAGCTTGCTCCAATATTTCGAAAAATACTCGACTGCTGAATCGCCTTTAAATGTGTTGCACTGTATCCAACCAGCAACATAGCAGGGAGCGTACCCAGACCGAAGCACAGCATAATTAGAGCGCCATTTAATGCGCTACCAGAAACAGCGGCCCAGGTTAAGGTCGAATAAACTAACCCACACGGAAGCCAGCCCCATACAAAGCCGAAAGGGACTGCGTAAACAGGTTTTTTAAGTGGAAGTAGCGATTGCCCAATAGGCGAAATATATTTCCACAAATGTTGCCCAAGCTTTTCAAACGCGAGTAGGCCAAACCACCACCGGCCGACGTATAAAGCGAGAATAACCATGAAAAGAGCCGCAACCAAACGTAGCCACGCTAGGGCTTGGTTTAATTGTGAAAATTCAACAAGAGAAGACACTGCACTGCCAATCAATGCGCCAATCAGCGAATAACTCATCAACCTTCCAAGGTTGTAATAGAGCGGAATTGTCTTAGACCGTTGCCCTAAACTTAATGCTGACGCTAAGCCACCACACATGCCCATACAGTGGCCAGCACCAATGAGACCGACAAAAAAGGCACCGATCCAATCAATCGACATCACTGGTCATCCTGATTTTTACTTCGTTCGTTCTTTGGTTTGTCGTCATCAAAGAGTATGTTGTGCCCTTGTCTTTCAAGGTCTTCAAATTGATCGCTTTTGACAGCCCATAAGAAAATTCCGATAGCGATAACCACTAGAACTATTGCAATGGGTATTAGAATGTACAAACTTTCCATTAGTTAATGCGCTCTTTAGATGTCTTTTGCTCTTTAAGTAGCCTTAGTGAATTCGAGACAACAATGATAGAACTGGCTGACATCCCGAATGCCGCAATATAGGGAGCAACAAGACCTGCCGCTGCCAAAGGCAATATCAACATGTTATAACCCAAAGACCAAGCTAAGTTTTCTCGGATGATTTTTCGAGTTTGTAACGCCAGTTTACGTGCTTCTAGCAATCTCTCCAGCTTGTCACCGAGTAAAACCATATCTGATGAAGCCTTTGCAACATCAGTTCCGCCACCCATGGCCACTGAAATATGTGCACCAGCAAGAGTAGGGGCATCATTGATACCATCACCAACCATCATTGTAATATCATCATTCACACGATTTAAGTAATCGAGCTTATTATGAGGTTTGGCTGAGGCGACCACATTTTCTATGCCAATTTCTTTTGCGACGATATCCGCATTTGCTTGGGTATCGCCAGTCAGTAGGGTCACTTTAATACCGGCATCTCTAAACTGCTTAATGAATGAAGCACTGTCTTTTCTTATAGGGTCACTGTAAGTAAAAGTAGCGATGTGGACTTCATCGAGTGACAAATAGATACTATTGGCTGCACCAAGCTTCACATCCCCAAGAACAAACTCCGCACTCCCTATCTTAACGGTACCACCGTCATAGGTGCCGGAAATTCCTGAGCCAATGATATTTTCGACATTAGTGACGTCGACATTGGATGAGATGTCGAATTGTTTGAAGGCTCTCGCAATAGGGTGGTTGGCATGAGACTCAAGTTCTTTAGCTAGGGCTATACTGGTATCACGATCCACTGTGGAAACAATATCGACATTATTAATTTCGATGTTGCCACACGTTAAAGTACCCGTTTTGTCTACTATAAGGTGGTTAACCTTGCACAGGGTTTCAAACACATGGTTTTTTCTTAGTAAAATACCGAAATTACCCATGCGCGAAGTGGCACAAGTTAGAGCTGTTGGCGTTGCTAATGAAAGCGCACACGGACAAGTTGCAACGAGTACGGACAGCATGATCCAAAAAGCATCATCAGGGCGATGCCCTTGCCAGTAATACCAAGTGCTTGCGGCAACAACCAATGAAACCCCAACAAAGTAACGCGCAACCACATCAGCGACTTTAGCAATAGCAGGTTTGGACAGTTCTGCTTCATCTTGAAGCCGAACTATGTTGGAAATAACGGAGTTAGCTTTAGAGGCGGTCACTTCTAGCTCAAACGATTCTTCACCGTTCAGCGTACCGGCAAATACTGAGTCACCAGCTTCGCGCACAACGGGTAGAGATTCACCCGTTAACATAGACTCATCAATATGGACTCTACCTGCTAATATCGCGCCATCAGCGGGGATGTGCTCACCAGGAAGTACTCGAATCGTGTCTCCCACTTTAAGCGTTTTAACTGGGATTTGTTCTCCATCAAGCGTCGTTGCCACTGCTGGGATGAGTTTTAAAAGGTTACCACTCGCCGCTGCGGCTTTACGCCTCGCTCTCATTTCAAGGAATCGACCAATCAACAAGAAGAAGGTGAACATAGAAATAGATTCGAAGAAGACTTCACCCTGTTCTGTGACGGTAGCCACCAAACTAGCGACATAGGCGAAGATCAGTGCGATCGAGACAGGGACGTCCATACCGAGTGTTCTGCCTCGAATACTTCTCCAAGCATTCATATAGAACGGAAGGGCAGAATAGACCAACACTGGGGTAGCAAATATCAAGCTGACCCAGCGGAAATAGTTTTTAAACTCAGGCTCTAAATCACCAAACACCTCAAGATACAGCGCCACGGCAAGCATCATAACTTGCATGGTTGCTATACCAGCGATACCAAGCCGATATAAGTATTGCTTCATCGCTCGGTGGTAAGAAGCCTCGTGCTTATCGGCTTCAAAAGGTGCCGCTTTGTAGCCCAGTGAGTGGATATTGGATAACAACTCACTCAGTTTAACCACAGAATCATCCCAAATAAGCGATGCACGATTGGTTGTGGTATTAACACGTATAGACTGAACACCGCTTACTTTACTGAGTTGCTTTTCAATCAACCACGCACACGCCGCGCAAGAAACGCCATCCACAGATAATGTAACCTCAGAACTGTGTTCGTTTTTTCGAACAAACTCTGATTGCACATCTTCGTTATCATAGTGGATAAGGGTTAATAATTGCTCAGGTACGAGATCGACTTTTTCAGCAGGAGCGGTTCTAAACTGGTAATACGAAATTAATCCGCTATCGACAATCGTTTGAGCCACAGTTTCACAACCAGGACAACACATTGAACGCACTTCATCTAGAATCTCAACTTTAAAGTCCGTGTTGGCTGGTACTTCTTCACCGCAGTGATAACACGATTTGCACATAGGTTAGTTCGTTAACTCTATTGTCGATTCAGAAGGGAAGCCTACACGGCCTTGAATGAGCCATTGTTGGTCATGTGGCGAAAGTTCAATAAACCATGGACCTTGAAGCTCAGAATCTAAATTCAGTCGATACAGACCATTTGCATCGGAAGTAATTAGACTCGTGAAATCACGATCGGGTAATGTTCTGTGCGCAAACATTGCGGTAATGGCAGGGTAGTGTTCCAAGTTCCCTTTATCGAACTTGAACAGTATCTGGTTTCCTTCAGATCGAACCGTTGCCGAAAGGCCAAGGTCGTTTGCTACCTGTACTTTCGATATATCAACGTTAATCCCTTTTCCTTTTTTATAGTAATCCTCGGTGACCAAGTGGACAGAATTTTGCGTAAATAAAATCACCGTCGTGATCGTCCAAAAAACCACGGTCGCTGGAAGAATAATCAGAAACCACGGCCAAAATTGTTTATACCAAGGAAGTGCCATAAAAAAGTTCTCTACAACTAAAGAA
>NZ_MCWZ01000051.1 GCF_002877365.1 Vibrio sp. 10N.261.55.A7 | reverse complement strand
GCAATGGATGAAGGTCTACGTTTCGCAATCCGCGAAGGTGGCCGTACAGTAGGTGCTGGTGTTGTTGCTAAAATCTTTGACTAATTAGTCAGTAGCAAAAACATCGAACCAAAAAGGGAAGCTTAGGCTTCCCTTTTTTATGCCTGTTATAAAATCCTTAGCTCTTATAACCAAACTGTCTAAATAATTAATTAATGTAACTGGTAATAATAACGGTTCTCATTTATATTTAGCTTTGTGTTGAATGTTTTAGGTTGTTGTATGTACGTTTGTTTGTGCCACGGGGTCTCCGATAAAAAAATAAAGAAGCTGGTTATCGAAGAAGGGATCTCTGATATTCGCGGTATAAAAAAATGCACAGCCTTAGGCAGCCAATGTGGTAAATGTGTCCGCCCAGCAAAAGACATCATAGACGAAACATTGTCAACGCAATTTAAACAAGCCAGTTAAAACGTTTTAAGGCGAAAAAATCGCCCTGAAACTTTGACTCTCTTCGTATTGGTTCTACATTTAATAGAACCACAGAGGAGGGCTTTGCCATGAAAGGCGATCCAATCATCATTCAACACCTGAATAAAGTTCTAGGCAATGAGCTTGTTGCCATCAACCAATACTTCCTTCACGCACGCATGTACAAAGACTGGGGCTTAAAGCACCTCGCAGATAAGGAATACCACGAATCTATTGATGAGATGAAGCATGCTGATCATTTGGTCGAACGGATTCTATTTCTAGAAGGTTTACCTAATCTGCAGGATCTAGGGAAGCTGAACATTGGTGAAAACGCGAAGGAAATGCTGGAAAGTGATTTAAACGTTGAAATGACAGCGATCCCTGACTTGAAAGACGCCATTGCATACGCCGAAGGCATTAGAGACTATGTCTCTCGTGATCTATTTCAAGACATCTTAGAAGATGAAGAAGAACACGTTGATTGGTTAGAGACACAACTTGGTCTGATTGAAATGACGGGTATAGAAAACTACCTACAAGCTCAGTTTGTGGATGAAGACGATTAATAACACGCACATTCTATAGTCAACTCAAGCCGTTCAAGCATCCATTGTTTGAGCGGCTTTATCGTAGTTAAACCATAATTTGTTTTCTTCGCGACTCTCCCCAAATGAGAAACCACTGTCAAACTCACATTTTTCTTGCCTATTCTGCTTCCTTTCTGTACTATTTGCCGTCCTTAATTCTCGGTCATTTATCTTTAGTTCCTTGCTTCCTCTGGACGACCGAGCCACTCGTGGAAGCTAATAATCCGTAAGGAGCAACCAAATGCGTCATTATGAAATCGTATTCATGGTTCACCCTGATCAAAGCGAGCAAGTTGCTGGCATGATCGAGCGTTACACTGGTTCTATCACTGAAGCTGGCGGTACTATCCACCGTCTAGAAGACTGGGGTCGTCGTCAAATGGCTTACCCAATCAACAAGCTTCACAAAGCTCACTACGTTCTTATGAACGTTGAAGCTGGTCAAGAAGTGATTGACGAGCTAGAAACTGCTTTCCGTTTCAACGATGCAGTTCTACGTAACATGATCATGCGCACTAAAGGCGCTGTGACTGAGCAATCTATTATGCTTAAGCAAAAAGAAGAGCGTGCAGAGCGTGCTCCTCGTCGTGAAGAGCGTACAGAGCGTCCAGAAGCTAAGCCAGAAGCAGCTGCTGAGTAATTTACTTCTGACCAAGTGAGTGGGTTCTAATAGTTCTTCTGTTAAGAGCGCATTCTATGCCAAATCCTGTGGAACGGTCACTTCCGAGTGCCTTCACCAAGATGAGAATTGATATCCGAGACAAGTTAATTGTTGATGGTTGTCAGTTGGTAAAAGGTCAAAGCAATCACTCAGAATTTAGTTCAAGGCAGTAATATTGAGATAAGCGTTTTTCGTTTATTAGACCAGCCTAAAGGGTATGGAAAAATCAGATTGCATGCCGACAACATTACTCAAATTTAAGATCAGGAGATAGCCCATGGCTCGTTTCTTCCGTCGTCGTAAATTCTGCCGTTTTACTGCAGAAGGCGTACAAGAGATTGACTACAAAGACGTAGCAACTCTTAAAAACTACATCACTGAAGCTGGTAAAATTGTACCTAGCCGTATCACTGGTACAAGCGCTAAATATCAGCGTCAACTAGCTCGTGCTATCAAGCGTTCGCGCTACCTAGCTCTTCTACCGTACACTGATAAGCATCAGTAAACGGTCGTTTTATTAAGAAAGAGGATTAAATAATGCAAGTTATTCTACTTGATAAAATCGGTAACCTAGGTGCTCTTGGCGATACTGCAAACGTTAAATCTGGCTACGCTCGTAACTTCCTTATCCCACAGGGTAAAGCAGTTATGGCAACTAAAGCTAACGTTGAAATGTTTGAAACTCGTCGCGCTGAACTAGAAGCTAAAGTTGCTGAACAGCTAACTGCTGCTCAAGCACATGCTGACAAAGTTAATGCTCTAGAAGCTGTTGTAATCGCTTCTAAAGCTGGTGACGAAGGCAAACTATTCGGTTCTATCGGTACTCGTGACATCGCTGATGCTATTACAGCAGCTGGCGTTGAAGTTGCTAAGAGTGAAGTACGCCTTCCTGAAGGTGCTCTACGTAACACTGGTGAGTTCGACATTAGCATTCAACTTCACTCTGAAGTTTTCGCTAACGTTAAACTACAAGTTGTTGCTGCTGAGTAATTTCAGTATCTAGACGAATTCTTCGTTATGAAGATTTTAAACACCGGCTTAGGCCGGTGTTTTTTTATGTCTGGAATAAAACATTTTTGGAGGAGCTAACGCTTGTTCTGTCGTGAGGGTTAGAAGATGAACAAAAGGTTGACTGAAAAAATACTATCTGCGTTACTCAACCCTTCTGGAACTCTATCGTGATATTGGCGAGCATAAGACAGTTTAAGAGCAATATCATCGGTGATGTTGTTGGTCGCTGTAAAATTCGTATCCAAACGTGTATTACTCGCGCCTGAAATAGACGTAACATCCAATGACATCGTTAAATTATTGACGACGTTCCAGTCAATATTGATGTTTCCACGAAAAATCCCTTCTTTAACGAGATCTGGAAATATAATGTCATCGTCTTTGATTTCATCCAAGTTGGGTTCTTGATATCGAAAACCAGGGCCTATCTCAACTTCGACCAAAAGCTTGTCAGTATTCGTAAACTGGTAACCTAAACCACCTGACATTGTGTGATCTTTAAAATAGGCACTGTAGCGCGATTCGAAGCCAGTAAAGTTACCAAACAAATACGTTTTCGGACTTAATTTGTAGTCGCTCTGTGCTCGGTAGTTAGACTGATGTTTGTCTTCTACACCATCTTTATAGAGCATGTGAAATTTCCACTCAGCGTTCGTACGGTGACGTCCCGACACGTATTCAGCGGCGAGTCGAGAGTTAAGTGACTGAGAGTCAGAATTACCTGTGTGCGCTTGATAGCCAAATTCTACTTCGGATTTCCAGGGAGAAGGAATATCGATATCGGATGGTTTCGGATCTGCAGTTTCAGCATAAGCCAGCGATGTCGTTAACAAGTAGATACTTGCAAACACAAGTTTACGCACAGAGAACCTCTAAAGAAAAAATGGGGGGAAATAATATGCTGATTATTGGCGTGCTTCGTCAACAATGAGTTAATTATCCCGAACTAAATTACAAACATCCGCTAACCTAATTACAAATGAGATATTCTCGTTATAATGGCGGCAAGAAAAGCGAATTTGAGCAAGATGATGGCAGACCAAAGACAGGATTTTAGAAAAAAAATCGACACAGATAAACAGGTTGATGCAATTAAAGTTCCCCCGCATTCATTGGAAGCTGAGCAATCTGTCATCGGTGGCTTGCTACTCGATAATGAACGTTGGGATTCGGTTGCTGAAAAAGTACTTGCTAACGATTTTTATAGTCGTCCACATCGACTGATCTTCGAAGCCGTTAAAGCCATTTTAGAAGACAGCCAGCCACTTGATTTGATCACACTCTCTGAGTTTCTCGAACTAAGAGAGCAGCTTGATGATGTCGGTGGTTTCGCTTACTTGGCCGATCTGGCCAAAAACACGCCGAGTGCGGCCAATATTAATGCTTACGCTGAGATAGTGGCTGAACGTGCGCTAGTACGGAATCTTATTGGTGTTGCAAACGAGATAGCCGATGCAGGTTATGATCCTCAAGGTCGCAGCTCTGAAGATTTACTTGATCTCGCCGAAAGTAAAGTCTTTGCTATTGCTGAAGAGCGCACGACAGAAAATGAAGGCCCACAGAACGTCGATAACATCTTAGAGAAAACTCTTGAACGAATAGAGATTCTGTATAAGACACCGCAAGATGGTGTGACGGGCGTGACCACTGGCTTCAACGATCTGAATAAGAAAACCGCCGGATTGCAGGGATCAGATCTGATCATCGTCGCAGCGCGTCCTTCGATGGGTAAAACCACGTTCGCGATGAACCTATGTGAAAATGCGGCAATGGCCCAAGATAAGCCAGTGCTTATTTTCTCACTAGAGATGCCTGCTGAACAGTTGATGATGCGTATGTTGGCTTCATTATCGCGAGTTGACCAAACCAAGATCCGTACGGGTCAGCTTGATGATGAAGACTGGGCTCGAATCTCCTCTACGATGGGGATTTTGATGCAAAAAAAGAACATGTACATTGATGATAGCTCTGGATTAACACCAACCGAACTTCGTTCACGAGCTCGTCGTATTGCACGTGACTCCGGTGGTTTAAGTATGATCATGGTCGATTACCTTCAATTGATGCGTGTCCCTGGCTTGCAAGATAACCGTACTTTAGAGATCTCTGAAATATCTCGCTCATTAAAAGCGCTCGCAAAAGAGTTGAACGTTCCGGTTGTTGCACTCTCTCAGCTTAACCGCTCCCTAGAGCAACGAGCGGATAAGCGCCCAATTAACTCAGATTTGCGTGAATCCGGAGCGATTGAGCAAGATGCTGACTTGATTATGTTTATCTACCGCGATGAAGTGTATAACCCTGATAGCTCGCTGAAAGGGATTGCGGAAATCATACTAGGTAAGCAACGTAACGGTCCTATCGGCTCCGTTCGTCTTACATTCCAAGGCCAGTATTCTCGCTTTGACAACTATGCGGGACCAGCTTTTGACGACGAATAACAACATGTCTTATATGAATGCAGCGACGGCGTGTATTGATTTAGCGGCTTTAGCGCATAACTTGGAGTATGTAAAAGCTCAGGCTTCCAACAGCAAAGTCATGGCGGTAGTTAAAGCCAATGGGTATGGTCACGGGCTTTGCCAAATAGCGAAAGCGGCACAAGCTGCCGATGCTTTTGGTGTGGCGAGAATTGAGGAGTCTCTTCAATTACGAGCCATTGGTATAACGAAACCCATTCTATTGCTTGAAGGTTTCTACTCATCAGGCGATCTACCGACACTGGTTCAAAATGACATTCAAACTGCCGTCCATTGCGAAGAGCAATTAATTGCATTAGAGCAAGCAGAACTTGATGCTCCGGTCGTGGTTTGGCTCAAAGTCGACAGTGGTATGCATCGTTTGGGCGTAAGACCAGAGCACTTTAAAGCGATCGAAGCCCGTTTACTGGCTTGCACTAATGTCGCAAAGCCGCTTCGTTATATGAGCCATTTCGGCTGCGCTGATGAGTTGTCACGCCCAGATACTCAAGAGCAGCTCGATCTGTTTCTCTCACTCACAGATTCCTGCGAAGGTGAGCGCTCGCTCGCGGCGTCAGCTGGATTGCTAGCATGGGAGTCGACGCAATTAGATTGGGTGAGACCTGGCATCATTATGTATGGCGTCTCTCCTTTTGCTGATAAAACAGCGACACAGATGGGTTTTAAACCGGTCATGACGTTGAAGTCACCTATTATTGCAGTACGCGAAGTCAAAGCGGGTGAAAGCGTTGGTTACGGTAGCGCATGGTTGTGCGAGAAAGATACTAAGATAGGTGTAATAGCGATAGGGTATGGTGACGGATACCCACGAATGGCTCCTAACGGTACACCGGTTTGGGTTAATGGCCGAAAAGTACCCATTGCAGGCCGAGTATCTATGGATATGTTAACCGTGGACCTTGGCGCGGATACCACAGACAAGGTGGGTGATGTTGCGATTCTTTGGGGGAGTGAGTTAGCTTCCGAAGAAGTCGCCGATCATATCGGGACGATAGCCTATGAGCTAGTGACGAAATTGACCTCCCGTGTAGTCATGGAATATAAGAAGTAGCGCTGATGTCTCGATGGATCCAAGGTGTACTTGTTGCCACCTTTGTACTCTTTGCTAGTACGGCGCTGACAAAAGAGAAAGACTCAGCGTTTGTCCCTTTCTTTTTTGGCAGTGAAACACTTGGGTTGAGTCTGGGTGTTGCGGGAGTCGCTAAGGGGGTTGGTCAGCCTCAAGCCGCTCTTTTTGGTATGGGGCTCTATTCCGATAAAGACAGTTACATCGGTTTTTTATCTGCGTTTAATTACGCTTTATCTGAAAACCTACTAGTTAGTACCCAGCTTTATCAAGCCAAACTGAATCAAGCACCGTATTATCTTGGTGATCAAGGCGATAACGATTCTGATCTTCAAAACAAAACCATTGTTGATGGGTTTGAAGAAAACTACCAGTTTGAATTCAAGTTTCTATTGCCATGGGGCACAGTAAAAGACGAAGGTTACATGGGGATGTTCAAACCCCAGCGAGATGTTTCCTTTGCGAGCCCAATGGATTCTGGCGTCACTTCTATATCGTTTGTTCCTTTCTATACCTCTCGGAAGATCACTGATAATTTCATCGATAAAGATGTGGCAAAAGGGCTGCGGCTTATCCTTGATTGGGATAATCGAGATAGTACTCGTAATCCTACCAAGGGCTCTCATTCTGAACTGACGTTTACGATGGGCTCTGATGACTGGGTAGACAGTGAAATATGGAATCAAATTGAATTCCAAAACAGTCATTACTTTTCATTGGGCTCATTAGGCAGTGTGTTTGAGCAGCAGGTTTTGGCGCTAGACTTTTATACTGCCGATACACCAAGTTGGAATCGATGTAATGATTCACAAACCTGTGTTCGACCACCAGAGCATGAGCAGATTCGCCTTGGTGGATTGTATCGACTACGAAGTTATACTGGCGGCCGTTATCATGGGCGCTCAGCGATCCATTACTCTGCTGAGTATAGAATGATCCCAGAATGGCAGCCGTTGGGTGATATTCCTGTCATTAATTACTACGATTTACCTTGGTGGCAATGGGTCGCATTCGTTGACGTTGGGCGTGTCGCTGAAGAGTATGACCTTAAGACACTGCATACCGATATGCAGTGGAGTGTCGGTGGCGCCGTTCGATTTCAAGTGGAAGGTATTGTGGTTCGAGCTGAGTTAGCAAGAGGAACAGAAGAAAGCCTGTTTCGAGTCATGATAAACCAGCCATTCTAATTCATTGAGTCATGTTGCTTCCTTTGTAAGAAGCAACATGGTTCATCTCAATGTTATTCACCTTGAACGGTCGCAATAATGAGTCTTCCGCTTGCTCTATTCCTATGTTCTCCCAAATAAATTCCTTGCCACATTCCCATCGCAAGTCTCCCTTCACTTATAGGTATGGACACACTATGCCCGATAGAAGATGACTTTATATGGGCCGGCATATCGTCTTCTCCCTCATAAGTATGTTGATAGTAAGGCGCGTTTTGAGGAACGAAACGATTGAAATGGGCTTCCATGTCAAGCCTAACCGTTGGGTCTGCATTTTCATTTATCGTTAGGCTAGCAGAGGTATGCTGAATGAATAGATGTAAAACCCCAATTGAAAATGATGACAATTCAGGAATTTGTTGTTCAATTTCATCAGTTATGAGATGAAAGCCACGTTCTCTTGCTGAGAGTTGAATGTTTTTCTGAAACCACATAGTCTGTCCTATAGCGAATTTTAAGGCTTTAAAGTCATGGCTATCAGCCATCGAGCTTAAGCAAACAAGGATTATTTTATCCTAAGCTGTTAACGTGACATACTTCAATGTCGGGGTAATCAGGCTAGGTCATAATCTAGGCCTGAAAATTTATTACAACGTTTTTCAAAGTGACTGATTGAATAACATTTTTATTTTGCTAACCGGGGATTCTATTTTCTCTTTTACACCAATAATAGTAAGAGTCGATTGGATAGAATTAAACCTCCTGTAACATCGGAATTGACACCATGTTGAAAAATATCAACCCAACACAAACACAAGCGTGGAAAGCTCTAACGGCACATTTTGAGTCAGCTCAAGATATGGACATGAAAGCGCTTTTTGCTCAAGATGCAAGGCGTTTCGAGAGCTTCTCCACTCGTTTCGGTTCTGACATCCTAGTGGATTACTCTAAGAACCTTATCGACGCTGATACTATGCAGCACCTATTTGCACTTGCAAATGAGACTGAAGTGAAGTCTGCAATCGAAGCGATGTTCAGCGGTGATGCAATCAACAAAACTGAAGGTCGTTCAGTTCTTCATACAGCTCTACGTAATCGTAGCGATAATCCTGTATTGGTTGATGGCAAAGACGTAATGCCAGCTGTTAATGCAGTACTTGCAAAAATGGAACTGTTTACGCACCGCATCGTTTCTGGTGAGTGGAAAGGTTATACAGGCAAAGAAATCACTGATGTGGTAAACATCGGAATCGGTGGCTCAGACCTTGGCCCGTACATGGTGACTGAAGCACTAACGCCGTACAAAACTCGCCTAAACATGCATTTCGTTTCTAACGTTGATGGCACTCACATTGTTGAGACTCTTAAGCCTCTAAATCCAGAAACAACGTTGTTCCTCGTTGCATCTAAAACTTTCACCACTCAAGAAACAATGACGAACGCACACTCTGCGCGTGATTGGTTCTTGGCTGAAGCGGGTGACTCTGCGCACGTTGCTAAGCACTTTGCAGCACTATCAACTAACGCGGCTTCAGTGGCTGAGTTTGGTATTGATACCGACAATATGTTTGAGTTCTGGGATTGGGTGGGTGGTCGTTACTCGCTATGGTCAGCGATTGGTCTTTCTATCTCATTATCTGTTGGCTTCGATAACTTCGTAGAGCTACTAGATGGCGCACACGAGATGGATAACCACTTTGCTTCAACTGAGTTTGAAAGCAACATCCCTGTGATCCTTGCGCTTATCGGCATTTGGTACAACAACTTCCACGGTGCTGAGTCAGAAGCTATCCTGCCTTACGATCAGTACATGCACCGTTTTGCTGCTTACTTCCAGCAAGGTAACATGGAATCAAACGGTAAATTTGTAGACCGTGAAGGTAACCCAGTCGAGTACCAAACGGGCCCTATCATCTGGGGTGAGCCAGGTACAAACGGACAACACGCTTTCTACCAACTGATTCACCAAGGCACTAAGCTGATCCCATCAGACTTCATTGCGGCTGCAATCAGCCACAACCCTGCATCTGACCACCACCAGAAGCTAATGTCTAACTTCTTTGCTCAAACTGAAGCTCTAGCATTCGGTAAGACAAAAGAGACAGTAGAAGCTGAATTCCTAGCAGCAGGAAAATCAGCGGAAGAAGTGGCAGAACTCGTACCTTTCAAAGTGTTTGAAGGTAACCGCCCAACGAACTCTATTCTTGTTAAGCAAATCACGCCTCGTTCTTTAGGTAACCTCATCGCGATGTACGAGCACAAGATCTTTGTTCAAGGTGTTATCTGGAATATCTTCAGCTTCGACCAATGGGGTGTAGAGCTTGGTAAGCAACTAGCGAATCAAATTCTACCTGAGCTTGCTGACGATGCAGATGTAACGTCGCACGACAGCTCAACGAACGGTCTGATCAACGCATTTAAAGCGCTTAAAGCCTAAGATTGTTTGAGTCGTACACAGTAAAAAACGCCAATCGAGAGGTTGGCGTTTTTTTATGTCTTTAGAACGGCAGATAATAAAAAGGCTGACGTATGTACGTCAGCCTCTTAGATTCTTAGTGATTGCTTCTGTAGTTATTCGAAACAGATCTCAATGAAGGCGTTACCCCATTGCGAGGTGAAAGGCATAATAATGATTGCCCCTTCGCACTTGTGGCGAATGGTGTGACCTTTACCAGCCACGACAATAGGCGTCGCCATATCGAAATCGAAGCCACTTTCGGCAAGAATTCGTTTTGCACCACCCGTGACCATATTGGTGATTTCACCCACCATGTCGGTGACTTCTTCATTAATTCCATTGGGTCTTTCACCCAGCATATTCTGCATGATCTCAAGAGCAAGAGCTTCATCGAACGTAATAGACATTGAGCCTCGGCTTTTGTCTCCTACCATTCCGATTAAACCAGACACATCGCCGCGAGCAATTTCGTCTTTCTTTACTCTAGGCTTTTGAGGCTTCAACTCTAGTGAAGCCATCGTTTTCAAAACATTCATCAACGATGCTAAAAACGGGTTTACAAATTCAGCGCGCATAACCTTCTTCTATATCTTATTTTCTACATTTGAGGAACATGTTTGGCAAATGCCATGAGATTCAATCACATGATTCGATATCTTAAAGCCATGTTTCTCTGCGTTCTTAGCCAACAAGCTAACAAGGTTATCATCTTGTAGCTCAATAACGTTACTGCAACTGTCACAAATCAATAAATGAGAATGATGTTTATCTGCATTACATGAGCAACATGAAATGAAACTGTTGGTCGATTCAACTTTATGAATGAAACCCTGCTCAAGAAGAAAGTCTAGTGCTCGATACACTGTAGGCGGCTTTGCCTGAGGTTCCGTTTCTTTAAGATCCTCAAGAAGCTCATAAGCTGAAGAGGCTTTTTTACTTGCACAGATCAGTTCAAAAACTCTTTTTCGTTGAGGAGTTAACCTCACTCCGCGTGAGTTACATATTTCTTCTATTTGCTGTACGAGATTTTGGTCCAACTCAATCACCATAAACATTGGACATAATTAATAATATACCAATTTTGTCTAAATATCGTTTACTGACATAACTATTTATTTCAACCTAGCTATGACTAAAACCATAACACTTCCACTAGAGGCTATAAGTTACCGCAAATACAGGTTAAGCGATAGCTTGAACTTTCTACTCGATAGTGCAGTGCTAAGTGTTGTGAATTAAGTTCAATTCTTAGGGGGATCTTGTTCCACATCTTCTTGGTTCTTATTTTCTATTATAGATTCGTCCTTAGCTGAATTTCTCTTTGGTTTGAAATATTAAGCTAAAATAGATGATTACAATGGTTATCTACTAGTTGGAATGTCTCAGCCATGACGGCTGTTTTTTTGGTTTGGGGCTAATGCTATCTTTAGTGTAGAATCCTCGCCTCAAATTTAAAGAGGATCTAGTCAATCACTAACAAGTATTAGTTAGATCTTCTACTAGTAATCAATGGCTGAATTTCGGGTAAATAGGGCGTAATAATGCAAACTGAAGCAACTCAAAAAACAACAGACGTAAATGAAGCGCTGGTGGTAAACCCTCATTTCTACCATTCCCGATTTTCGATTGCGCCTATGCTCGATTGGACAGACCGCCATTGTCGCTACTTTCACCGACTGCTAACGAGTCAAACCTTGCTTTATACAGAAATGATCACCACGGGTGCAATTATCCATGGTAAAGGTGATTTTTTAGAATACAACGAACAAGAGCACCCTGTTGCCCTTCAATTGGGGGGCTCTAACCCTGTTGATTTGGCAACATGTGCAAAATTAGCGCAAGAGCGAGGTTATGATGAGATTAACCTCAATGTAGGGTGTCCATCCGATCGAGTTCAAAACGGTCGATTCGGTGCGTGTTTGATGGCGGAACCGCAGTTGGTGGCCGATTGTGTTTCAGCTATGAATGATGTTGTTGATATTCCGGTTACGGTGAAGACACGCATTGGTATCGATGACCAAGACTCTTATGAGTTTCTCACCAACTTTATTTCGATAGTGTCAGAAAAAGCAGACTGTGAGCAGTTTACTATTCACGCGCGCAAGGCTTGGTTAAGTGGTTTGAGCCCGAAAGAAAACCGCGAGATCCCTCCGCTTGATTACGACAGAGCGTATCAAATCAAAAAAGACTTCTCGCATTTGTCTATCGCGGTGAATGGTGGTGTGAAAACCTTAGATGAAACATTGACGCATTTGAAGCACTTGGATGGTGTGATGGTTGGGCGTGAAGCGTATCAAAATCCGTATTTTTTAGCGGAGGTTGATCAACAGGTGTTCGGGCTCGATAAGCCAGTGATGAAGCGCAGCGAAGCGGTAGAGTTGATGCTTCCTTATATAGATAAGCAATTGTCGAATGGTTCTAAACTAGGTCATATCACTCGCCATATGCTTGGGTTGTATCAAGGTATGCCTGGTGGGCGTCAGTGGCGCCGATATATTAGTGAGAATGCGCATAAGCCTGGTTCGGGTATTGAAGTGGTCGAAGCAGCATTAGCTAAAATCCCGAAAGAATTGAATGTGTAAAATTTACTCATAGAGATGGCGAAATTTGCCAGATGAGTGTTAGGAGGGGATGATCATAGAATGGTTATCCCCTCTTTTTGTTTTATTTATTTGAAATTTAAACAAAAATAAACTTGGCCTGATATCTGCTAAGTACTTATTCATAGGACATTGGTTTTCATCGGGAGATATAGAATATGTTTGAGTTGATTTTTGTATTGGTTTTTGTGGCAACATTGCTCGTTACTGGCATTACATTTATGACGCTTTTTGCTGCGACAGTTCTTTCATTTCTAGTATTAGCGGTACTGGGTATGGTTGGTGTTGTATTTAAGTTGATTCCATGGCTAATTGCGATTGCTATTGGCGTGTGGTTTTTCAAGAACTACGTTTATAGCCCGCGCTAACTCTTAATTAGCAAAAATTCAAAATGTATTGTGCTATCATCCTCGGTAACTATCAAAGAAAGCAATGCTGCATCATTTATTTAGGGATTACATAGGATGAATATTCGGGGATTGGGGTTAGGTTTTTTATTGCTTGTAGGCTCATCTTCAGCGGCGGCGCAGTCGCCTTATAATATTACTCTCGGCGCTGATATGTGGTGGGGTAGCACGAAGGTGAATGAGGTTCGTAAAGACGATGACACACTTCCGAGCCTTTTTTTAGCACTTGAGCATGAGTTGCCGTACCTACCTAATGTGAGTTTCCGTTATACAGCGCTCGATGCTGAGTTCGTGGCGTTTGATAAATATGACTATACCTTCTATTACACGCTTCTTGATCACGAGTTGATGGATTTTGATGCCGGCATAGCGTTTAGTCAGTTTTCAAACAGTAAGTATGTGGCGCCGATTGGATCTCAAGCTGGCAGTATGAGTTCTTTTGATGAGTTAACCTGGAACTGGTATGGCAAAGCTACTATCAATGTTCCGAATACCAATTTTGATGTTATTGGTCAAATTGACTTTGGTGACAGTAAGGGCTTAAAGACAACAGATTTAGTTGCAGGTATGCAGTATCGCATACCTGTTCGTACTGGAGAAGTTGCATTAAAAGCGGGTTACCGTGTCATCGATATAGAATCGGAAAAGTTTGATGTTGATGTGCCTGATCACAAGGGCTTTGTGTTTGTGAATGGCTTCTTCCTTGGTGCAGAGCTTAACTTTTAGTGATCTTCATCCTTATTTTAATAACGCCACTTTATTAAGTGGCGTTTTTTATATCTAGTCGTTATATAGAAGGGCTATTTATTAGCAGATTGAGCAGAATCGTCCATGCTTATTAGGTGACTGTAATTATTCACTCAATACTGGTGCGTGATGATATGACGATAACTGAGCTGAGAAGTTTATACCGTGAAGACAAATTGGTTGAAGCGATCATTGAACCTTCAGTGCAAGAAGGGAGTTGGGTGGTGGAGTTTCGTCATGCGCGCGGAGGGTTCGTTTTGCTCACGGATTCTCACGGAGGTGAATGTCACTACATGGATCTGGATCTCGCCTCTAAGTCTGCAATGGCGGTTGGTTTCTCGCAGGTACGAATAGAACCCAACTAAAGCACTCTCCCTTTCTACCTTACAAAAAGTTATAAAACATACTTATCTATTCTTTCTTGTTATTAGCAAGAGTGGTTAATCTATCGACACGCAATGAATAGGGATGTCGTGACCATGTCTTTAAATAAGAAAGAGTCCTCTCAACAAGAAGTGTCAACTGGAAACACTTCAGCAAATGATCAGGCTGCATTTACTGCGCCTATTAATCAGCAGCAAATTGGACAACTTCAACAAACAGTTTCTGAATTATCACCCAATCAACTCGCATGGGTGAGTGGCTACTTCTGGGGACTAAGTCAGTCTCAGAGCACTGCTGCTTCAGCACCAATTGAACAAGCTGCAGCGGCTGTTGCTTCAAAACCTGCAGGCAAGTTGACCATTATTTTTGCTTCTCAAACAGGTAACGCTAAAGGGGTGGCGGAAGCGCTAGAGCATGAAGCTAAGCAACTAGGCGTTGAAGCTCAGCTTGTTGATGCCAGTGATTATAAAGGTAAGAGTTTAGCAAAAGAGACGCACGTGATTTTTGTCGCGTCGACCAATGGAGAAGGTGAAGCACCTGATAATGCCATTGAGCTGCATGAGTTCTTACAATCTAAGAAAGCACCTAAGCTACCTAATTTAAAATATGCGGTTATTGGTCTTGGTGATTCAAGCTATGAGTTCTTCTGTCAAACGGGCAAAGATTTTGATGCTTACCTATCAAAACTAGGCGCGACGTCTTTCATTGATCGCATCGATTGTGATGTCGATTATGAAGCGGAAGCGAAAGAGTGGCGCGTTAAAGCGCTCGACATCCTTCAAGAAGATCTGTCTTCTGGTAACGAAGCTGAAGTGGTTCAACTTCCTGTTGGCCAAGCGTCATCTCATTCGCAGTATACAAAGCAAAATCCTTATACAGCGAGCTTACTTACCAGTCAGAAAATCACTGGTCGTGATTCTGGTAAAGACGTTCGCCATATCGAAATCGATCTTGAAGAGTCAGGGATCACTTACCAGGCGGGTGATGCACTTGGTGTTTGGTATGAAAACAGCTCAGATCTTGCCAATGAAATTTTAGCGAAGGTTGGCTTGTCAGGCGTTGAAAGTGTTGAAGTTGATGGTGAGAGCTTATCGATTCACAGTGCCCTAGTAAGCAAGTTCGAAATCACTGCATCAAATCCACAATTCGTCACTAAGTTCGCGGAGCTATCGGGCAGTAAAAAGTTACAAAAGTTGGTGGAAGATAAAGACAAACTTCGCCACTACGCGGGTGACACACAAGTTGTTGATGTACTGGCAGAGAAGAAAACAAAGCTGTCGGCTGATGACTTGATTGGTTTACTTCGCCGTTTAACGCCACGATTGTATTCCATTGCATCAAGCCAAAGCGAAGTAGATGAAGAAGTTCACTTAACGGTTGGACTTGTTGAATACCAAAAAGGTGATCAGTCTCGTCTCGGTGGCGCATCTAGCTTCTTGGCACAACGCCTGGAAGAAGGCGGTGAAGTGAAGGTGTTTATCGAAAACAATAACAACTTCAAACTTCCTCAAGATGATAACGCGCCTGTGATTATGATTGGTCCAGGGACGGGTATTGCCCCTTTCCGTAGTTTCATCCAAGAGCGAGATAATCGTGATGCGGAAGGTAAAAACTGGTTGTTCTTTGGCGATCGTACCTTTACGCAAGACTTCCTATACCAAGTCGAGTGGCAGAGATATTTGAAATCAGGCCTCCTGACTCAACTCGATGTTGCCTTTAGCCGCGACCAACACGAGAAAGTCTACGTTCAACACCGAGTGTTAGAGCAAGCAGAGCAAGTATGGCAATGGTTGCAAGATGGCGCGTATATCTATGTGTGTGGTGATGCGACTCGTATGGCGAAAGATGTCCATGAAGCGCTGATCGAAGTGGCAGAGCAGCAAGGTAAAATGTCACGTGATGACGCAGAGGAATTTATTAACACGCTACGCAAAGAAAAACGTTACCAAAGGGATGTGTACTAATGAGCAAGCAAGAACAAGAAGTATTGGGTCAAGTGCTTGGTCCATTCGCAGACAATGAACGTTTAAAGCGTGAAAGTAATTTCTTACGTGGCACGATTGAAAATGACCTTCAAGACCGAATTACGGGTGGCTTTACCGCTGATAACTTCCAGCTGATCCGTTTCCACGGTATGTACCAACAAGACGATCGTGATATTCGAAATGAACGTGCAAAGCAAAAGCTAGAGCCTTTGCATAATGTCATGTTGCGCGCGCGTATGCCGGGCGGCATCATTTCACCAAAACAGTGGCTCGCGATAGACAAGTTTGCGACAGAAAACACCAGTTACGGAAGCTTACGTCTTACGACTCGTCAAACGTTCCAATTCCACGGTGTATTAAAGCCAAATATCAAGCTTATGCATCAAACGCTAAATAGCATCGGCATTGATTCAATTGCGACAGCGGGCGACGTGAACCGAAACGTACTTTGTACAACCAACCCAGTTGAATCAGAACTGCACCAAGAAGCGTATGAATGGGCGAAGAAGATCAGTGAGCATCTTCTGCCTAAAACAAAAGCGTATGCTGAAATTTGGTTAGACGGTGAAAAAGTCGAGACAACAGAAGAACCGATTTTGGGGAATCATTACCTTCCCCGTAAGTTTAAAACAACGGTTGTCATTCCACCGCAAAATGATGTCGATGTACATGCCAATGACTTGAACTTTGTTGCGATTGCAGACAACGGTAAGTTAGTAGGATTTAATGTCCTTGTTGGTGGTGGTCTAGCCATGACACACGGTGATACATCGACTTATGCTCGTAAAGCCGATGACTTTGGATTTGTTCCACTAGAGAAAACACTAGATGTCGCAGCGGCAGTCGTCACGACTCAGCGTGATTGGGGTAACCGCTCAAACCGTAAGAATGCGAAAACGAAATATACGCTTGATAGAGTAGGTATCGACGTTTTCAAAGCGGAAGTAGAAAAACGCGCTGGCATTGCTTTTGAAGAAAGTCGAGCTTATGAATTTACAGGCCGAGGCGATCGCATTGGTTGGGCTGAAGGTATTGATGGCAAACATCACCTTGCTCTATTTATAGAGAATGGCCGTTTGTTAGATTTCCCAGGCAAGCCTCTTAAAACAGGTGTTGCTGAAATCGCGAAAGTACACAAAGGTGACTTCCGCATGACAGCCAACCAGAACTTGATTGTTGCGGGTGTTCCAGCGAAAGAGAAAGCTAAGATAGAGAAAATTGCCCGTGCGCATGGGTTAATGGATGATTCTGTCAGTGAGCAGCGTAAAAACTCCATGGCCTGTGTGGCTTTCCCTACGTGTCCACTTGCAATGGCAGAGGCTGAAAGATTCTTGCCACAGTTTGTGACTGATGTAGAGAGCATTTTAGAAAAGCATAAGCTAGATAAAGAAGAGAACATCATCTTGCGAGTAACAGGCTGTCCGAATGGATGTGGTCGCGCAATGTTGGCTGAAATTGGGCTTGTTGGAAAAGCACCAAACCGCTATAACCTGCATTTAGGTGGTAACCGTGCAGGTACGCGAATACCTAAAATGTATAAAGAGAATATTACTGATAAGCAAATACTAGAAGAGATCGATCAACTAGTAGAGCGATGGGCAAATGAGCGTGAGCCGAATGAAGGTTTTGGTGACTTTACCATCCGTGCTGGAATCATCGACGAAGTCATCGTATCAAAGAGGGATTTACATGCTTGATTCTGTAGCTTCAAAACTGAAGTTAGCAGATCTGCTCTCATTAACTAAGACGGAGCAAATCCTCCGTCTTGCTGAAATTAATGCAGAGCTAGAACAGCTAACTGCGCAGCAAAGAGTTAAATGGGCATTGAATAACTTAGAGGGAACGCATGCGGTCTCTTCAAGTTTTGGTATTCAAGCTGCAGTGATGCTGCATTTAGTAACACAAGTAGAACCTGATATTCCGGTCATACTGACAGATACGGGCTACCTGTTTAATGAAACGTATCAGTTTATAGACCAGTTAAGTGAGAAACTGACTCTAAACCTTAAAGTGTATCGCTCTCAAAGTAGCCCTAATTGGCAGGAAGCTCGTTATGGGAAACTATGGGAGCAAGGTATAGAGGGAATCGAGAAGTATAATAAACTTAATAAGGTCGAACCGATGCGCAGAGCATTGGATGAACTTGAAGTGGGTACCTGGTTCTCGGGTTTAAGAAGAGAGCAGTCGGCGAGCCGAGCGAACCTTCCTATTCTCTCGCTTCAGAATGGCGTGTTCAAATTCTTACCTGTCATTGATTGGACAAACAAAGATGTACACTACTATCTTGAAGAGCATGGATTGTCTTATCACCCACTAAGAGAAGAAGGGTATTTATCCGTTGGCGATACTCATACTTCTAAAAAGTGGGAGCCAGGAATGAATGAAGAAGAAACTCGATTCTTTGGTTTGAAAAGAGAATGTGGCCTCCATGAAGACGATGGTGAGCAATACGGCTCGGGAATCTAAAAGTAAATATCCGAATAAAAAGCTGCGTAAGCAGCTTTTTTTATGTCTGAAGAAAAAGGTATTCTAAGAGGATTGTGAATAACATTGGGGATAAGATGTAAACTAGATCTGGGTAAAAGTGCGAAAATAAGCGTTTGGATGAAAAACTATCGATTAATGCTATTTTTTGCATTATTTCAGAAATATTACTTGCCAACGTGAGCGCGATCTCTATAATCCCTCCTCGTTGACGCAGCAGTGGCTTACGAGCTACCAAGCAGTGTTAACAAGGCTTGAAAGCAAAATGAGAAAATTTCAAAAAGTGTTTGACACTGAAGATTATCTCGCTAGAATGGCCGCCTCTTCCAAGTGATGCAAATCACAAAAGAAGACGCTCTTTAACAATTTA
>NZ_MCWZ01000050.1 GCF_002877365.1 Vibrio sp. 10N.261.55.A7 | reverse complement strand
ATCATATACTTATGCGGCAAACATCACGGGAAAATGAAAGATTACATGAGGTTTGTAATCGTTAGAAAATAACTTATGTGTGTGTTTTCTTATAGTTACAAAACAGGATGTAATAAAGTCACTTATTAATAAGGGGGCCGAAATAAATAGATATTGGTGAGTCAGGGCTTATAAACACGATACAAATCATAATTATTAGTAATGCTATGATTTAAAAGAAATAGATTCTTATTTGTTCAGGGTGGTATATCGTGGTTAATATAAACAATCAGTTTGATATTGTAATGATCGCATATTACTCCAAATCCTCCAGATATATTGTAAGGGTACGATCGGTCAGATAAGTTTAATAACAAAACACCCAGTTAAGTAACGAAGCAGAAATTAAACGGACTATTGTTTTTTACGTTGTGTCTAAATGCTCTTGGGAAAGCGTTTTAAACGTCGGTGAAAGAAACCTTAATCTGTTGGCGAGTACTCTGACAACACCATCACTGATAGATGAAATCAATATTGGCAATATCGCGTTTTACATCACTATTATGAAAGTTGAACCGTGTTAGTCGGGTAAGTATATGAGATCATGTGCAATTATTAAGGTACTCTATTGCCCTACTCACGTTATGGATGACGTTATGTTTAAGCCTCAAATCATCATTGGATTGCTCGCCACCTTTGCATCGCTTCATAGCTATGCCGAATACCCAGACCTTGCTTTAACCACTTTTTCTGCTGATGGAAGTCAGGTTTCTGAGACTGATAATGCTGTTAAGTTGGCGATCGATCACAACCGATTTATTCCGCTTCGCTACAACGATGAGTTCAAAAAGCATGGCGCCTCTCTTTTTAAGGAAGTGGAGGAACTGAGTGATTTTGAACTAAAGGCTTATTTGAATTCTTCTTTAGTACGCGGCATACAGAATATTGCTGGCGAGTTCACTTGTGCTGCCTATCGCCATCTCTCCAATGAACCGACTGCCAGTTCTTGTCGTGGGCCCGCCGCTACTGCCAGTACGGTAAAGCTTGAAGGAAAGCCATTTCGAAATGGGCAGTATGTCACTAATCGGTTAACGACCATGATAGACAATCATTCAAAACCAGCCCGAAGCTATGACTTTTTTCTTCCCAGTGCACAGGAAAAATCGCTCCGTAGCTTTTGGGGGGCCGTTCATGAATTGGGTTCCTTTAGCACTGAGAAATTTGATGCCGAATCAATAGTGCTTACCGTTTACATTGACGCCTATGAGGTTGATGATGAAGGTGAACGAGGGGATATGATTGCCGAAAGACAGGCCGTTCTCGTTATTCTTCCGTCGCTATCTGATCTCTCTCAGAAAAAGAGTGAGAATGCGGCAAGAAGTTTTGCGATTCGCAATGCCTCCGTTTTAGTGCCTTTTTATGATGAATAAGGTGGCATGAAAGTGGTCGATAAGCGCTGAAAGTGCGGTTGTTTTAAGCAGCCATTTGTCCTGTTAAAGGGCGTTGTTGCCTAAAT
>NZ_MCWZ01000049.1 GCF_002877365.1 Vibrio sp. 10N.261.55.A7 | reverse complement strand
TTAGTTCAGTTGGTAGAACGGCGGACTGTTAATCCGTATGTCGCAAGTTCAAGTCTTGCAGGGGGAGCCAAATTCGAAGGCCCAGTCATTGACTGGGCCTTTTTCGTTTCTCACGTAGCAAATCTTTAAACGCCACCTCTATTTTTAACGTTAAAAATGGCCGCTTTTTGGCAGATAGCGAGAACAATCCAACTCAGCTTTGCCCTAGAACAAGAGTTTTTTGCCTGAAATAAGCAAAACCCTACTGATCGTCAGTTGTTATTAGGCTAGCAAAGCACGATAATATTAGGATCGGAATTTCAAATACATATAATTATGACCGAATATTTTTTGTTGTTGGTCGGCACTGTGCTGGTAAACAACTTTGTACTGGTAAAGTTTTTGGGCCTATGCCCATTCATGGGTGTGTCAAAAAAGCTGGAAACAGCCATAGGTATGGGGTTAGCGACAACGTTCGTGCTAACTCTTGCTTCAGTGTGCTCCTATCTTGTAGAGAACTATCTCCTAGCACCACTGGGCATTGAGTACTTGAGAACAATGAGCTTCATTTTGGTGATTGCCGTTGTGGTGCAATTCACTGAGATGGTCGTGCACAAAACAAGCCCTACCCTTTATCGATTACTGGGTATTTTTCTGCCGTTGATCACTACCAACTGTGCGGTTCTTGGCGTGGCACTACTCAATGTCATTGAAAATCATACCTTTATTGAATCCATCATCTACGGATTTGGTGCTGCGGCAGGGTTTTCTCTTGTTTTGATCCTTTTTGCGTCTATGCGAGAACGCATTGCTGCCGCTGATGTTCCTGCTCCTTTTAAAGGTGCCTCTATAGCCATGATCACAGCCGGCTTAATGTCTCTTGCATTTATGGGCTTCACTGGATTGGTGAAACTCTAATGACAACCATTGTTATCGCTATTATTGCTTTAGTTGCCCTTGCCGCTGTGTTTGGGGCGATCCTAGGATTTGCATCGATCAAATTTAAAGTTGAAGCCGACCCTATTGTTGAACAGATCGACAGCATCCTTCCGCAAACTCAATGCGGCCAATGTGGCTACCCTGGGTGTCGACCATATGCGGAAGCTATCGCGAATGGGGACAAAATAAATAAATGCCCTCCTGGTGGACAAGTTACGATCGAAAAGCTGGCTAACTTAATGGGTGTTGAAGCCGAAGAGTCAGCCCATGATCTCGATAATGCCGTTAAAACGGTGGCCTATATTCATGAAGACATGTGTATCGGTTGTACCAAATGCATCCAAGCTTGCCCTGTAGATGCCATCGTAGGGGGTACAAAAGCTCTCCACACTGTCATCAAAGACGAATGTACAGGATGTGATCTGTGCGTCGCACCCTGCCCGACTGATTGTATTGAAATGATTCCCATAGCACCGACAACAGACACTTGGAAATGGCAAATGAACGCTATTCCTACTGTAGATATCACTGAACCTGCGTCCCTTTCCACTCAAGCTGAAGGGAAATAGCAATGAACAGTCCATCTCTCATAGAACAAATTAAGACCGGAGCATTGTGGGATTTTCACGGTGGTATCCACCCGCCAGAAAACAAATCTCAATCCAATGAACTGCCACCAGCGCAAGCCACAATGCCTCAAGAATTGGTTCTGCCTATCAAGCAACACATAGGTAAACCCGGTGATCTGATCGTTAAAAGTGGCGATACGATTAAGAAAGGCCAACCTCTGACTCAATACAACACCAGTATGATGCTGCCTGTTCACGCTCCTACTTCCGGAGTGATCACAGCAATTGAGCCTAGAACCACCAATCACCCTTCTGGTTACAGTGAACTTTGCATTGTCATCGCCCCTGATAATCTAGACGCTTGGTATGAAAAGCAAGCCATCGCAGATTTCCAACAAGAGTCTGCGGAAACCTTGATGGAGCATATTCGCCTTGCAGGCATTTCTGGCATGGGTGGTGCAGGTTTCCCAACAGCAAAAAAAATCCAGTCTGGGCTTTCTAAAACCGAGCTGTTGATCATCAATGCAGCAGAATGTGAACCGTACATAACCGCTGATGATGTACTCATGCAGCATTACGCAGACGAGATCATTACTGGCATCGAGATCGTAGAGCGTATTCTGTCGCCAAAGCTCACTATCATTGCAATCGAAGACAACAAGCCTGAAGCGATTAAAGCATTGGAACTTGCGGCGAAAGACAAAGACATTGTCATACGCGTTATCCCAACCAAGTTTCCATCGGGTGGCGAGAAGCAGCTTATTAAGTTGCTGACCAATCAGGAAGTGCCAAGAGGTGGTATTCCAGCCGATATTGGCATGTTAGTGCAAAATGTCGCGTCAATGTTTGCAATAAAAAGAGCCGTTTGTGATGGAGAGCCACTGATTCAACGTATCGTCACGCTCACTGGTGATCAATTCACTCAACCGAGAAACGTCTGGGCACTAGTTGGAACGCCTATTTCCGCACTATTAGAAGAGTTTGGCTATAAAGCTTTAAAGAGGAAGCCTCGTGTCATCATGGGGGGGCCTATGATGGGCTTTACACTCCCTCACGCCAACATTCCAGTGACAAAGACCAGTAACTGTATCATTGCCCCTAGCAAAAAAGAGTTGCCTGATAATCAACATGAAATAGCGTGTATTCGTTGTGGTCAATGTGCCGAAGTATGCCCGTCAACACTACTGCCGCAGCAACTGCAATGGCACGCAAAAGCACAAGAATATGACAAATGTTCCGAATTAAATCTCCAAGACTGTATTGAGTGCGGTGCTTGTGCCTACGTTTGCCCAAGTGAAATTCCGTTGGTGCAATATTACCGACAAGCAAAAGCCGAAATCCGCGCGCAGAAGGAAGAAGCCCAATCTGCAGAACGCGCTAGACAGCGATTTGAAGAAAAGAACGCACGACTCGAGCGTGCAAAAGCAGAGCGAGAGAATCGATTTAAGAAAGCTGCAGACAATCGCCGTAGTGAAATGACTAAAAAAGGTGGTGACGACGCTGTTGCCGCCGCAATCGCACGAGTTAAAGCTCAAAAGCAATCAGCTCAAAGTGAGCAACAAGAGCCAAGCACTAAGCCTGCTGTTGCTGCTGCTATTGCCAGAGCAAAAGCTAAACAAGCAGAAGCTCAGGAGAAGAATCAGACTGGAAAGCCCGACAATTCAGAAATGATGCGACTCAGAGCTGAGCGTAAAAATAAAATTCGTGAACAAAAAGCCTTGGAGCAAAGCGATCAGCTGATTGAAGATCCCGTTCAATCGAACGCAGGTAAAGAAGCCAGTCCAATCGGTCCTAAAAAGGCCGCTATTGCCGAAGCGATTGCTAGAGCCAAAGCACGTAAAGCCAAACAAAATCAAGCATCTGACGAGCCTACTACTGTTACTTCAAGTGAAGACACAGCCAAATCTAAAGCCGCTGAACACATTGAAGCGGAGCAAGATTCTACGCCAAGTGATCCGAAGAAAGCCGCTGTTGCAGCCGCCATTGCTCGAGCGAAAGCCCGTAAAGCCAATCAAAATCAAACTTCTGACGAGCCTGAAACAGGCGCCTCAAGTGAAGAAGTTGCTAAGACTAAAGCTGACGCACAAGTTGAAGCGGAGCAAGACTCTGCGCCTAGTGATCCGAAGAAAGCTGCCGTTGCAGCAGCCATTGCTCGGGCGAAAGCGCGAAAAGCCAAGCAAAATCAAAC
>NZ_MCWZ01000048.1 GCF_002877365.1 Vibrio sp. 10N.261.55.A7 | reverse complement strand
AGCTGATTATTCGATAGATCCAGAATTTCAAGTGAATCGGCAAGTTGCAAAATTTCTAAAGGAAATTCGGTTAATTGCTGTGAAATTGTCAGGCGTTTAATGCCTTGAAGCTGACCACTTTTTAACTGCTCTAACGTATGCAAACTGAGACCCTATGTACTGGTTATAATTTTGAAGCGCGTAGTGTACTTGGAGTAATAATAAAAGGCGAGGGAGATTCGATTCAGCCTCCATGTCATTCGCTGATATTGAGATGAAAATAAACGCAAAAGTTGTATTGAATAAACTATCGATAAGAGTCGCAATCTTCGCCGTGAGGATCACCAAAAGAGGTTTTTTGATAACGATTTAGCTTAATTTTCATCCAGAAATGAGATGATGTTGGTGGTGATTTTAGACACATCCACAGGGGGCGTTATGAATATTAAACTTGGTCATATCATGTCTTCAAGCCGACTCGTTTGTTTTGTTGCTTTTCTTGCCGCTATCTTTGCGTGGGCCTTAAGCATGCCAGTGCTGTTTATTGTCTCGGTCCTATTTTTGGTCGTGAGCGCTATTATTTACATCAGTGATCTTTCTAAGAACAGAGTCAAAGAAAAACAAGCATAGGGCTTTGAGCGGCAAGAGCTCAGCGAATAGATTGTAGATGCATCGTCATCAGTTCTTTGAATAGAGCCAACAGCATAATTAGGCACCTGAAAGAGTGTTATTCGGTTGGCTCTACTATTTTTTGGAACATCTGTTGTCTAGTTCGTAGACACCCAAACACAACCACTCCCTACAATGTCTAAATAGCCTACTAAGGCTCTGTTCTAATAGCTTCTTACCTGAATCTTGTTCCCTAAACCGAGACAATCCTGCAGTTCGGGCTCAGTCATTCTGAATTAAGTTGAAACCTCTATATTACTTCCTGTTTCGATAGTACATGGTGCGTAAAACAGAAGTTTCTTGCGCCTCTATCAAGACCATTTGGTTGGTATTAACAATTGCGCTGGATCTAATAGTATGATTATTTAGTACGTATGGTCTAAATAGTTTGACAGGTTAACTTTTGATCGCTTATTCTTTTTAGACCGATTGGTCTTTTAAGTTTACTGTCATGACGCATAAATCATGAGAACAGAAGGGGAATGAAAATGTCTGAGGACAAAACCATAATCAAAGCGGCCCACATCAATTGGGATTGCGCAGGGAAATTCAATTTTACAACAGGGTTTGGCGCGACCAAGGTTGAGGCGGCTGTTGTCAATTACGCGGCATTTTCTGCCCCAGTGTTACTCTATTTTTTTTCATGGGTCGAGCTTGATTGGAGTTGGCTGCAAATTGCGGTTGCCGCGTTTTTAACACTCGATATGGTGGGAGGTGTACTCAGTAATTCTCTCGGTTCAATGAAGCGTTTTTTGCATACTGATCAATCATTGCAATTAGACTGGAAAGGTAAACTAGTGGGCAGTAAATTCCTGTTTCCTGCCATCCATTTTCAGCTGTTCGCGATACCACTCTGTTTTGATATAGCATGGTCTTATGCCTTTATCTGGTATGGGATAATGATGGGTTCAATTGTGCTAATACACTTTGTGCCAATGTACTTACACCGAACGATTGCGTTGTTTATTGTGATGTTGTCGATTATTTTGGCGAACTTGATCCCTTCGCCAACCGGCCTTGAGTGGTTAGCGCCAATTTTCATCATTAAACTGGTGTTATCACACGCCGTTAGAGAAGAACCTTATCGTCCCACTTTAGCGGACTGAACCATACCCATTGTGTAGGACAAAGAAATGGCCACATATAACAATATTCTAGTGGTAGGGGCAACAGGCTACCTAGGGCAGCACATCATAAAGACGTTGCTCGATACGAACCAACGCTTTACTGCGCTGGCGAGAAATAAGGGCAAATTACTCTCAATTGGAGTGAGTGATGCTCACATTATTGAAGCTCAAGTGACGAAGCCCGATCAGCTTGTGGGTATCTGTCAGGGAGTTGATGTTGTTATCTCTTGTTTGGGTATTACTCGTCAGCAGGACGGCCTCAGTTACATGGACGTAGATTATCAAGCGAATCTTAACGTCTTGCTCGAAGCGGAAAGAGCGGGCGTGACTCGATTTGTGTATGTCTCCGCATTTAAGGCGAAAAGTTACCCCCAAGTTAGGTTACTTGCGGTAAAAGAAAAGTTTGCAGCTCGTTTACTGAGCTCCACCAAGCTGTCCCCTTGCGTCATTCGACCGAACGGCTTTTTTGTCGACCTTGAAGAGTTCTGTCGCATGGCAACTCAAGGGAAAGTATATCAATTTGGTGATGGTGCGATGAAAATGAATCCGATTGATGGGCAAGATTTGGCGAAGTTCTGCTTAGCTAAAATAGACTCAGATGAACAGGAATTCGATGTGGGAGGGCCAGAGGTTTTAACATTGAACCAAATTGCGCATCTAGCTTTTGAATCTCAAGGTAAGCTTGTTTCTATCAGATCGGTACCTGATGTGTTTCGTCGAATCCTTCTTGGGTGTATCAAAAAAATACCAGAGAAGTGGGCAGGGCCAGCTGAGTTTTTTCTGACTATGTTGGGCAGTGACGCCATTGCTCCTTACTATGGAGAGCGAAAGTTGGGCGAACATTTTTCTGCGTATTATCAACAACAGCTCGATAAGTCCGATTAACTTCAGTTGATTTATGAATTCGAGTGAGTTTGGCCTAGCTAACTCAGTTATTTATGAGTGTATTGAAACACGGCTTACGTTAGTTATAAGCGAATTCAGCCGACTGTTAGCGAGAAAAAAAGGATGCTCATTGGCATCCTTTATTCTATTTACAGCTTAAAGAACAAACACGTTCTTAACTGATTCTAACTAACGATTATACGTCGTAAGTTGTAGAAGCCGTGTCGCCGCCTGTACCAGTCCAGTTTGTGTGGAAGAACTCACCACGTGGACGGTCAGTACGCTCGTAAGTGTGAGCACCGAAGTAGTCACGCTGAGCTTGTAGAAGGTTCGCTGGAAGACGAGCTGTTGTGTAGCCGTCTAGGAACGTGAGTGCAGAAGTCATACATGGCATTGGGATGCCTGATTCCATAGACTTAGCTGCCACTTTACGCCACGCGCTCATGCAGTTGTCTAGGATACCTTTGAAGTATGCGTCTGAACCTAGGAAAGCGATCTCTGGGTTCGCTTCGTAAGCATCACGAATGTTGCCTAGGAATGCAGAACGGATGATACAACCGCCACGCCACATAAGAGCAACGTTACCGTAGTTTAGATCCCAGCCGTTTTCGTTCGACGCTTCACGCATTAGCATGAAACCTTGAGCGTAAGAGATGATCTTAGAAGCCAGTAGAGCCTGACGGATTGCATCTACCCACTCTTGCTTGTCGCCTTCAACTGGAGCAACAGTTTTGCCGAACAGTTGCTCAGCTTCAACACGTTGATCTTTAAGTGCAGATAGGCAACGAGAGAATACAGACTCAGTGATCAGCGTTAGAGGGATACCCATGTCTAGTGCGTTGATGCCTGTCCACTTACCCGTGCCTTTTTGGCCAGCAGTGTCTAGGATTTTCTCAACTAGCGCTTCGCCGTCTTCATCTTTGTAGCCAAGGATGTCAGCCGTGATTTCTACTAGGTAGCTGTCTAGCTCAGTTTTGTTCCAGTCAGCAAATACAGCCTGCATTTCGTCGTGGTTCAACCCTAGGCCATCTTTCATGAACTGGTATGCTTCAGTGATAAGCTGCATGTCACCGTATTCGATGCCATTGTGGACCATCTTAACGAAGTGACCCGCACCGTCGTTACCAACCCAATCACAACAAGGCTCACCCGCGTCAGTTTTCGCAGAGATACCTTGGAAGATAGGCTTAACCGCTTCCCAAGCTTCAGGAGAACCGCCAGGCATGATAGAAGGACCGAAACGAGCGCCTTCTTCACCACCAGAAACACCTGTACCGATGAAGTGAATGCCTTTCTCACGAAGAGCAGCAACACGACGGTTTGTGTCTGGGAAGTTAGTGTTACCACCATCAATGATGATGTCGCCTTTGTCTAGAAGTGGTACTAGAGCGTCGATGAACTTATCAACAACATCGCCCGCACGTACCATCAGCATCACTTTACGTGGCGCTTCTAGCTTCTCAACGAGCTCTTCTAGCGAGTAAGCACCAACAATGTTAGTCCCTTTCGCTGCGCCTTCTAAAAACTCGTCTACTTTCGCAGCAGTACGGTTGTGAGCCACAACTTTGAAGCCGTGGTCGTTCATGTTTAGGATAAGGTTCTGACCCATTACTGCTAGGCCAATTACACCGATATCACCTTTCATTATTTTATCTCCTTGCGGCTATTCGCACTTATGCGATAGCACTTGCTGCATTTGAATCTAGGAACCACTCTGTTTCACCAGTTTTAGACTGGATTTTTGCTGCCGGGTAAGGCAGTTCTGAAGCAGGAGTGGTATGAATTTCTTTCACGATCTCAACTTTACCTGCACCCAGTACTAGGTAGCTGATTCGTTTTGCTGCTTCTAAAACTTTCGCTGTTTTAGAAACACGGATCTGACCAGACTCAGGGTGAGAAGCCAGCACAGACAGGTTCTCATCTTGGTAATTAGTCACACCCGGGAATAGGGAAGCGGTGTGGCCATCTGCGCCAACACCTAGCAGAATCCAATCAAAAACAGGTGTACCGTTTTCAGTTGGGATCACGTCTGCCATCTCTTTAGCGAAACGCTCTGCTTCTGCTTTCGGCTCATCTTCACCACGGATGCGGTGGATGTTCTCTGCCGGAAGGTTCACGTTCGAGAAAAGTAGCGCATTCGCTTCACCGAAGTTGCTTTCAGCGTCGTCTGGTGCCACGCAACGTTCGTCGCCCCACCAGAAATGAAGGTTATTCCATTGAATGCCTTCTGCGTATGGTACTCCCGCTAAAAGCTTAAACAGCATCTTTGGTGTGCTGCCACCTGAAAGCGAGATATGAATAGGCTTACCTTGCTCACTGTACGCTTTCATCTCATTGGCTAGGTTTTCAACGACTAGCTCTGGCGTTTCAAAGATCTTGTGATTGATCATAATTCGCAGTAATCCGTGTCAGTTAAGTTTTTACATGGGAAACGCCAAGCTCTGTCGTCTCTTTGTAGAAGTTCGTCGGCCTCTTGAGGGCCCCAAGTACCACACGCGTAACCAAATAGCGCTTGTGGATCCTGTTTGAAATCTAGGATTGGCTGAACATACTTCCAGCAAGCTTCAACGGCGTCAGTGCGCGCAAATAGCGTTGCATCACCATTTAACGCATCAAGCAGTAAGCGTTCATACGCGGTCAGCATGTTGGTTTCTTGAAGGTCAGAGTAAGAGAAGTTCATCTTCACTTCTTTTGCCTTGAAACCTGCGCCTGGTTCTTTCAAACCAAAACTCATCTGAATACCTTCATCTGGCTGGATGCGGATGATCAGCTTGTTCTCTGGTGCGTCTTGACCAAAAACAGGGTGCGGCGTGTTCTTAAAGTGAATCACGATTTCAGTGACGCGCGTTGGCAGGCGTTTACCTGTACGTACGTAGAAAGGAACCCCGTTCCAACGCCAGTTGTTGATGTGCGCTTTAAGGCCAATGTAGGTTTCAGTACGAGAGTCGTCGGCTACGCCGTTCTCTTCACGGTAACCAAGCAGGTGTTGACCACGAACGTCAGACGCTGTGTACTGACCAAGAACCAAGTCTTTGCGAAGATCGTCTTCTTCAAGTGGTTTTAGACACTGAAGTACTTTGACCACTTCATCGCGGATAGAGTCTGCGTTAATTTGCGCAGGTGGCTCCATACCCACCATGGCCAAGACTTGTAGCAGGTGGTTTTGGAACATATCTCGAACTGCGCCAGAGCCATCGTAATAGCCACCACGCTCTTCCACACCTAAGAATTCTGCACCTGTGATTTCAACGTAATCGATGAAATTACGGTTCCACAACGGTTCAAACATCGCGTTAGAGAAACGAAGAACCAATAGGTTTTGAACGGTTTCTTTACCAAGGT
>NZ_MCWZ01000047.1 GCF_002877365.1 Vibrio sp. 10N.261.55.A7 | reverse complement strand
GGACTATCCATCTCTGGCATTTAGTTCCAGTAATAAGCGTTGGATTCCTGAAGCCGAAAGGCTTGTCAGCCTGATAAAAGAACAGTCAACAAAACACAACTTTAAAGGGGATGGCTCTAAAAAAATGGAAATGCTGGTGTCCCATTACCTCAATCATGAAGTTGTTAAAGAGTTCATGCTCGATCCGCCAGAACAGGTCGTTATTCATGAAATATCACCTTTGGTACCATTATCGAGTAAAGGTCTCCTAAGTAACAAAGATGACATTCTGAGTGACTATCAACAAGGTCAACTAGTCGGCAAAGAGTTCATTCTGAAACAAATCGAATTAAAAAGTGCGTTACTGCGCTAGTTACATGACTTCTCGCATGGCGGCATTCCATTTCAATTTTTGTCCCTACAAACCACTGGCTGAGATGTTTCCATCGATGACGAGCTAACCGCATTTCGTTGCACTCATTGAATACGCATTAGTATTTAACAAAGTGTTAACCCGTACTGGTGACCGTAAGTTGAGACCTTATGGCAATGTAGTACGTCATAAGTAACGTGAAGTGCTTGCAGGGCTATCATTAATAGGGTGAATGCTTGTTGATTGGTAATATCTTTTAATGAGTATTTTTGGAAACATGTCGTACTTTAGTTGGAGAAAATACACACACATCTATTTAACAATCACTGTAATAGCGCTATATTGTGCCACCAGCTAAATATAGGAGTTAAAGGATGAAACTCTCGATATCAGGGAAGTTACAGCTAAGTTTTCTGTTACTTGCAGTACTTTTTATCGCATCCGCATTTTTCGCATACCGCAGTGTAACAGCCGTTGAGACGCACACCCAATCGCTTCTCAATTCTGATTTACCCACGGTGGACACCAGTCGCTCTATTCAGCAATCGGTTCAGTCGAGTATTTCAACAGTGAGAGCGTACATGTTGTTAGGCGATGATGAGGCCGTTGGCCTGTCTCAGCTTGACGCATTGAACACCATTATGATCGCTACAGACGAACGGCTTCCTACACTTGAAGCGCTTATCTCTTCGAATGAATTTGAATCAATCAGTAATCAATGGTCTCAACTGAAAGTATTACTGACTGAGATTACAGAATTAAGTCATAGTGACGAAAACTTGCCCGCTCACAGCCTATTTATCAATGAAGCCGCACCCATTGCAGAAGTGGCGCTTGACCAAATCCAAGGTCTGATCAACGAAGAGTCTTCGAATAAAGAGGGCGAAGATAGAAAGAGACTGTTCAAACTTTATGCTGACAGTTATACGTCGCTATCGAATGCGTTGTCTTCAATGCGAGATTTTCTTCTTTACGGAAAACAAAACTACTTAGATAAATACGCAGAATTCATCAAAATGCATGAAAAATCTGTGGCTGAGATAGAGTCTCGCAAGGCACTGATTTCAAGTAACGACGTGGTCTTGTGGAACCTCTTTAAAGATATGCAGCAACTCTATTTTCCGTTAGTTCAACAAGTAATCGATCTGCGTCAATCTGCCGGTTGGAATTTAGCCAACCAAAAGATGGCCAATGAACTGATTCCTGCCGCTCACACGCTAGAGCAATCTTTAGAAAGCCTTGTCGTCATACAGCAAACGCAAGCAGATAGCACAGGAAAAGAGATTTTTGGTGCAATCTCGCGAGTCATTATCTTGTTGATCTCCGCAGGCGTTGTCGCGCTAATCGCAGCATTTACCATCTCTAATTACATGGGTAAAAACATCGGTCGCCGAATTAGCAATATTTCACAACGTGCCCAACTCATTGCAAGTGGTGATGTTTCTCAACAATCACTTAATGTCGAAGGCAGTGATGAACTCGCGAGCCTGACCGATTCGATCAATCGAATGAATCAATCTTTGGCGGGCATCGTTCAGGGCGTCACAGACAAAGCTCATCAAGTTGATGAAAGCATCTCAACGCTACTTGAAGCGAATCAACAAACATCAGGGCAAGTTTCAGAGCAAAAGAGTGCGATTGAACAAATTGGCCAGCAGCTTAATGATGTTGCAAACTCCGCAGAGACCACATCACACCATGCAAGTCACTCAGTGCAAACGCTAGCGCAATCAAGTGAGTTGATTGACCAGGGTTCAAAAGCGTTAGACGAAAACAAACAGACAGTGGAAAAGCTTTATAGCACTATTGAACAAGCGAGTAATGAAGTCGAAACGCTGAGCCGAGAAAGTGAGGCGATAGGACGAGTAACAGAAGTGATTGAAGGTCTTGCAGAGCAGACCAACCTTCTTGCCCTAAATGCAGCTATTGAAGCCGCGCGAGCGGGCGAACAAGGCCGAGGTTTTGCGGTCGTTGCTGATGAAGTGCGTTTGTTAGCTACACGAACGACTGAATCGACCACTGAGATTAATCAGATAGTTAGCGCTATTCAGTCTTCTACATCGTCAGTTGTTGATGAAATTGAAGCGAGTAAACTGTTGGCGCATCAAGGCTCTCAACATACGGAACTGGCCGTTGAAAAATTGGTGTCAACGGTTGAGCAAATTGAAATGCTCAGTGATGAAATGTCAGTTCTTGCCAACGCAGCCGAAGCGCAATCGGAGTCCACACAAGCGATTAACCGTTTAATGGGTGGTGTTTCAGATTCAATCAATGATGTATCGAGAATTACTGACAGCACGCACGCGACGTCTGTGATGGTAAAAGAGCAGGTGGTTGAGCTCAACACTGAAATGAGTCAATTCAAGCGTGAATAGTCCACTCTTAATCGTGTAATGTGATCACATCAGAAATCACCATCTAATTCAAAGCCATAGTATTCAGTGCTGTGGCTTTTTTAATGTGCGGATAGCGTGGTTCAGCGACAATGAAGCGCAACGTTTGTTTATAGATTCGCACATGACGGGCGCTTATGCCTATACCGATTATGACGTGTGTGCGCAAATTCTTGAGCGACAACTGATGGGATTACAACTAGATCCACCTATGGTTTAGCTTCGCTTAGTTGATGATGAAAGCTATTAATGCGGCAAGCTCTACAGCGTTGTTTTAATGCGTTGTTTCAATACGTTTGTTCAGTTGGCTCTATTAGCATTTGTACCTTGAGTAAAGCTAGTGATTAGAATCTTTGACATAGCAAACAGAGAACAGAATATCGAGTTCCTGAAAGCGCTTCATCCAGCGCCATTGATTGTCTTGTAGTTTATCTCCCGGCCCTTTTACTTCTATCCATTCGAATTCATCTCTTCTGAACGCTATTAGGTCAGGCATGCCATTTCTATACAAGGCTATGTCGCTGAACAGTACGTTAAAGAGGGATGATAACAGTGAACTAGGAATGGATTTTTCTGCGGCTTCAATTATCTCAAGACTCATGCTTGGCCAGTGGACGAATGGGTTCGCTCGACCAAACTTTTGGTTAAAGACGTGCTTTATTGTTGTGTAGCCAGATTCGTCTAGTTGCTTGTAGTGTTCTTCGATCAATGCGGAACGTTTCGCTTGGAAGTCATGATGGTAAAGATCCAGTGGCTTATGTTGATAGGGGTTAACAAAAGCACCTTCAATATCGGCAAAGATAACGTTCCAAAAATGAAGTCCAAACAGCCCCGTTAAAAACTGATTCTCAACAAAATAGATGTGATCACCTTGATGTTCAAAATAGGCTTTTACAGCAAGTTCGACACGCTGCTGTGATAAATCGAGCACCAAATGTCGTTCCGGAATGGTTGGCTTCGCTTTTCTTGGAACCTTATTGCCCTTCTTACGCTCTACTCGGTCCATCAGCTTTTGAGCCGTTTCAGATTCAGATACATCAAATGGCAAAGCGATCATGTCGTTGACGATGGTTTCCATTTGAAACGTGTCATCGAGCTTATCGAATATGCGCGCTATTCGCTCTCTTGCTGGAGGTAAGCGGCTATGGCGAAATACATTCAGCGCTTCAGGTAAGCAATTTAACCTCTCAAGATCGCGAGCAATCTCATTAAAGAACTTTTGCTGTTTGGCGGCAATAGAAGTGTGTTGAGATATCTCTCCAACGCCTTCAATCAGCCTTAGCAATTCACTTTTCTGTCGACGATCGATGCCGTCATATTGTTTGCGAAGACGTCCGAGCGCTAATAATTGATCGACTTCTTGCCTGTTCTTAAAGTAGCGCGTCTTTTTACTGAGTCGGTAAGGTTCAAATTGGTGTAATCCAAGGTCTTTTAACACAAACTGGCTTAAGTCTTGGTAAGTATTGGCGAAGAACAGTCCAAGCAATAATTCACAAAGCTCATTCTCTCGAAGGTGAATACATCTAAATGGCAGTTCACTAAAGCGATCAAAGTGATCAACCGGAAGGGCATTCACTAAATCCTGTTTGAGACTCTTTTTATCCAAATCTGGGTAAAGTGTCAGTATTTCGGTTTTTGTTAGCAAGCATTCCGCGAGTTGCTGTGTACTTAATTGGGGCACTAAATCTACAAATTGGGCTTGCTCGAGTTCGTTTAACGAATGCGGAACATTGGGTATTTCGTCGTAGGCAAGTTTGTCGCTTCGAAACCATTCGCCTTTTCTCGAATACAAACGAACCAGTAAGCACTGGGCTTCATGACTGAGTTGACTGATTCCATTGAGGCTGTCTATTTCGCCTTGCGTAAGCAGATCTTTATACAGTGAAGTGGCGTGCGAGATCAGCCTATTAAAATTCGCTAAATAGTAATCAGGGGCAAGTGTCAGGGTAGGGTGCATAGTTTGGAAGTTCATTGCCATGTAATCAGTGTCTAGATACAGGTTAAGTTTTGTGTCGACTCCAATCAACCATTAAGCACTCTAGGAGATTGGTAATGTGGATAGACAAACTTGCAGTTAACACGCAGCGTAGCGACCAATTAAAGAGCATAGAGAACAAAAAGCACGCAAACAAACACTTAACAATGATTTAGTCCTTTTAATTTTCATCAACTGTGGCATGATAACTTCGCTTTCAAGGGATACCTTATAAAGCGTGCATCGTATAATGGCTATTACCTCAGCCTTCCAAGCTGATGATGCGGGTTCGATTCCCGCTGCACGCTCCAATCCCTTGAATACGCAAACTTGTCAAATCAGACAATATGCGTGCATCGTATAATGGCTATTACCTCAGCCTTCCAAGCTGATGATGCGGGTTCGATTCCCGCTGCACGCTCCAATTGTTTTCCTCTGTTATAAAGTCCCAATTGTTTGAAAATATAACGCTTTATGGCGTAATTTTTTGCATCTTCAATTCGGTTTGGTAACTTCAGCGAATGGCCTAATACTGGCCATGTTGGTGTCGAGTCTGTTGAGTGAAGTTTTGTTTAATATGGCTACTAGGCTACTACTTTGTGTTGCCATATTAATTTTATTTAGACGCATTATCAAAAAATAAGCCCCAGACATGTGTGGGGCTGAGATCGTCAATATATCGCGAATATGTTGATGGTTCATACTTGTGACCACTGTTCTATAATGGTGTATTCGCCTTTTCTTATTGCAAGTAAGTGGAGTTATTCGCTTTATCGACTTCACTTAAGAATAGATCAAGAAGTTCAGAGCCTTTTTTACCATGAGTTTCGCGTACGTACTGTTTGACGCCTGGTTGGGTTGCAAGTCTCATTGCTTCGCGCTGCTCACTGGTTAACGAGTTAACTTTCATCGTCTTAGTCAAACCTGCTAAACCACGGTCGTCAGACGCTTCAATCAAACGAGAAAGGCCACGGTTAGCGCTTAATGCAATTTCTACAGCATCGGTCACAACCTTTTTCTCATACGCTGTTAGACCATTATAAAAGTCTTTATTAACCATAAATGTATATGGGGCAAAAAGGTGATTGGTTAATGTCAAGTACTGTTGTACCTCGTTAAACTTGGCAAATGACACCGTTGGTACAGGGTTCATCTGACCATCAATGACACCAGTTTGAAGAGACGAGTAAACCTCTCCCCATGATAATGGATAAGCTTCTGCTCCTAGTGATTGAATGATTTTTTGGTGAGTAGGTAATGTCATTGTGCGAATACGTAACCCTTTAAAATCTTCTAAGGTTTTGATTGGACGTTTTGAGTTGGTCACGGAAAAGAAGCCGCCTGTATCTGGGAAGCCAAGGATTTTGACATCCTTCATTTCAGCTTCGATATCGCGAGCTAAGGTTTGCCCAAAAGGACCATCAAGAACTTGATACGTGGATGCATTATTATCAAACGCAAATGGCACATCCAAAACACCAATACGCGGGTAGTAGCCAGCCAAAGGGCCAACAGGTGCTAATGTGCCTTGTAACTGCCCATCACGAACCATTTGAATGTGTTCTTTTGCGTTACCAAGTTGATTGCTTGGAAATACTTGAACTTTTATTTCACCATTTGTAGCTGTTTCTACAATGTTTTTGAACACTCCAGTGAACGCATGAGCTGGGTTTTCCATAATGTCAGCTTTATTGTCATGCCCGATACGTAGTACTTTCTCTGCCATGGCGAAAGGGGCTGCAATAAAACTTGCAGTAAGAGTAGCAGCAACGAGTGTTTTGGTTAGTTTTTTCATAATGACTCCATTTATATGATCTGGTTTGTGTGTAGGGTAAATCTAATCATTTAACTTTTTCTTTTATTGTCATTGTCCTGCCTTATTGACGTGTTTTAAAAACACGTAAAAGCAAGGTTTAGAGGCTATGACGTTTGCCTTGTTATTAGTCGAGAGGAGCTATCACTGCAGAGTAACGTGCTCCGTCAACTTATGAATCTAGTTCGACTCGTGAATCTAGGTGTTAATAACCGAGTAACCTTGGAATGAATAGGACAATGTCAGGGAAGAAGGCAATAGCAAAGAGAAGCAGTAATTGACCTATCAAGAACGGCATTAACTCTTTGGAAATACCTTCAATTTTGGCACCCGTTACGGAAGAAAGGACGAATAAACAAGCTCCTATGGGGGGGGTCATCAAGGAAATATTCAATGCAAGAATAAATACTATGCCCGCATGTAAAGGATCCATGCCTATTTCTGCAGTTAACGGAACTAAAATAGGGGCTAAAATAACTAGCATTACGTTTATGTCCATGATCATGCCAACGATCAATAGCAATGTAATGATTAACGCAAGAATGACATTGGGGTTATCCGACAACGAAATAAACATATCTGCGATCATTTGAGGGATTTGGTTGAAACTCAGCCACCAACCGAGAATTGATGCGGATCCAATAATTAAATAGATGACAGCGGATATTTGCGACGTACGCACTATCATCTGAAATAACGCGTTAACGGTGAGATTTCTATAGATAAAAGTACCTATAACGAGGGCGTAGGCTACAGCAATTGATGCCGCTTCTGTCGGGGTTACGATACCAAATACAATACCGCCGAGAATAATGAGTGGCATTAATAACGCCAAAGCAGAATTTTTAAAATGAACGAGTACTTCATTGAAGGTGGCCCGTTGACTCATTTTCGGTAAGTTTTTTCGTTTACCCATTGAACCAATAATAGCCATACACACCAGGCAAACTAATATTCCAGGTAAGATTCCGGTTGCAAATAGGCCACCTATTGAGACACCCATTAATGATCCATAAACCACCATTAATCCAGAGGGTGGAATCGTTGGACCAATAATTGACCCTGCCGCTGTCACCGCACACGCATAATCTTTTGTGTAGCCTTGTTTGACCATAGCTGGTACTAGTGTGCGACCAAATGCCGCCGCATCTGCAGTGGCAGAACCTGTAATGCCTGAAAAGAATACTGACGCGACCATGTTAGAGTGCGCCAACCCTCCTCTAAAGTGGCCGACGAGTGCTTCAGAGAGGTAAATAAGACGATTAGTAATACCGGTGTGATTCATAATTTCACCGGCTAGAATAAAAAATGGCATCGCTAAAAAAGGAAATATATTCAAACCATTAAATATTTTACTCGGCGCTAAAGACGTAAAATGTGCACCGCCCACATCATACATGCCAGCTAATCCAGCAATACCTAACGCAATAGCGATTGGTGCACCTAGCAACATAAGCCCAGCAAATATAACGCCAATCATGATTGATCTCCTTCAACGTAAAAAGCGTCCTGCGATAGAATTAATTTAAGTGCGTAGATGTCTTCTAACCAAACAAGTAACGCTTGGAACCCTGATAATGCAAATGTTACTGGTACCGCAGCGTAGGCATAAGACATGGGCATTGAAAATACGGTTGATAATTGGTTTGCTCCTTTTTCCGCAAATGCATACCCCAAATAGGCGATATAACAAAAAAAAGCGCAGGTAATCGCCCCAATAACGATTTTAATAATATGTTGCACTAATTTAGGAAAACGTTTGGTCACGAATTCCAGCCCCATGTGTTCGCGGCCTGCTGTGCAACATGGTACGGCCATCAAAATGGCCCATATCATGATATATCGCGCCATTTCTTCTACCCATACAAGCTGAAGTTTCAAAATATATCGGTCAAGAACTCCTAACCAAACATCAAGGATAAGTAATATTGTTAATAAACCGACGCACCACTGATTGGCCTTATTCAACCTAAGCTTTGTAGTGGTAATCATGTTATCGGGCAGTGCCATAAGCTTTATTCCTTCCTGCTATATGCAAACCAATAGAAAGACAAGTCATGAATCTATGCACTTTCTCTGGCGATAATTTACTCTACCTATCTATCTGGGAAGGAGAAATGACGGAAGTCACAAAGCGACAGAATCTTGATACTTTCAAACATATTGACTTTGTTGTTCATGTATCTATCTGATTATTAAGGGTTTAATTTTTAAGCGAGGTTTTTTAATGAAATAGGTAGGGTAGAAAGTAACATGGGAAATAGAATAGAAAATCAACTGGTTACAAATGCGTAACGTAAAGTATGATAAAAAGTAACATGGTGGTTCTTGTATAATATAATTGTATAAATTTGATACTACGCATGTTTTTACGCTATATAAGCCATGCGCGTTTTCTTGAAGTCATACCATCGGTGCTAATCCCCTTAAGCTCCTTCTTTACTCATGTAAAAGGAGCGCCTACAGGCATTGAATTCATTGATTCAACGAGCATTAAAGTCTGTCACAACTTACGTATCCCAAGACATAAAGTCTTCAAAGGGACAGCACAGAGAGGCAAAGGAACAATGGGTTGGTTTTATGGGTTTAAGCTCCACATCATCACCAATCACCTTGGCGATATCGTTGCAGCTTAACTGACACCTGCGGATCCGGACGATAGAAAGCCAGTGCGTGAGGTATCAAAAGGGTTGCTCTACAAGCTCTATGCAGCTAAAGGTTATATCAGTAAAGCGCTAACAGCAGATTCAAAAGAAGATGGCATTACCCTAATAACGACTTATCGAAAGAACATGAAGCCACAAGTTCTAGCCGCGTGGGATAGAGCAATGTGTCTAAAAGGTTCATTAGCGAGACAATCAATGACCAACTAAAGAATATCTCTCAGAAAGAGCATTCTCGTCACCGCAGTTTACACGGGTTCATGTTAAATCTACTTGGTGGGCTAGTGGCGTATTGTTTAAAACCAGAAAAGCCATCGCTTAACATCACGAGTACAGAAAAAACGGGACTCATGGCGATGGCTTAAACCGATCTCAGGTTAACTCATTACCATGCTGTTCCGAATTGTAGGTATACCGTCCACTCTTCCGGCCCTTTAGCAATATCAACACCTGTTTTCATGCCTAATTCACGAGCGATTAAGTACCTAAACCCAGTCCCTTTCATTGTTAGAACGTTTGCGTCGCTTAGGCTTTGATTGTTATCGACTGCAACACCTGCTCCAGTGAAGCCCAATATCGTCCAGCGTTGGTCGATGTTGTAGCTAAGTTCTACTTCTCCTAGTACGGTATCGTCGCCTTGATATCTCATGGCTGGCATTCCGCGCATGTCTAAGAATGGTCGAGCATAGAACGGGGCTTCGCCATCAATACTTTTAGCATCTCCTCGGAAAGCAATTCCCCAGCTATCAGAAATTTTATTGTAGTTGTTAACATAGGCGTGGGTTCGTTTGTAATCAAAGTCTCCGCCTAAACGATTGTCATGCATTATGTAAGCAATACCAGCCTTAGTACCTGATTCTGGGCTCATCTGATTGTTTCGGTTATCGTAAGTCAGTTTTACTTTTACGCTACCGTCGCCGCTATCTAGACTCAGTTGATCGACACCAGGAATGACGCCTGATACATCAAAGTTAGAATCAGAATTTAGGTAGGTATAACTTCCCCCTAGGAAGAAGTTTGAATCTCCTAGTCGAACATCGATATCTTGAGTGAAGTACAAACCTTGCATATTAAATTTGTAGGGCGTGTCGTCTTCCCCACCATAGAAATTGAGATTAATTGAAGCGCCGAATAGACCACCAAAATACCGTACTCTGTCATCCATCCAGTTACCTGAATGGAATACGCCAGTGACGTAAGTGCCATTGCTTGTTGCTCCACCTATCACGCCTGTGACACTGAGTGGAATGTCTTTAGCGGCTTCAGGGTTTTCTTGGCGATTGGTTTTTTGTTCTTCCGTCTCATGGAAGAAAAGTAACGCGGCTCCGGCCCCAACCCCGACTGCAGGCTCTGTAATGACAAAAGGAATAGGTAAGAATCCGTGACTGTTGTTTAACACCCATTGGCTTGCGTCTAACTGACCATCTTGTGGGTCTAAAAACTGCTCCATGAAACTTGCGTGAGCCGGTGTTATGGTCAGTGCTAACGCAGCACTGATCACCAAGTTAGTTAGTTTCATTGTCTTTCCTTACTCATCATTTGAAATTGTTCATTGATATCGACTGCTGTTGGATCTGTTGCTGGACTAACCTGCTCATCACATTCGTCGTAAAACTTAATGGCTTCAAGGATTTGGTGATTACTTGTAGCATGACAAATGATGTGGAGTAATTGACTATTCATGATGTGCTCCCCAGTAATTTCATGATTGTTAACTTCATTTATTGCCTTGATGTGCCAATTATTGAGCATTAGTGGAACTGTGTATGTGTGCAATTCATGAGTCAAAGTGTGAAAAATTTGTCGACGATCTTCCCTTGAATGCCATGACTCTTAATTAGAAGCAGTACATCTTTTGGGGTGGCGTCAGATTGAGGTGCAATGATAGTTGGGTTGTTAGATAGGTCGTAATGATGATGTATCGAATATGCTAATGGGTTGTGTGGTTAAGCTTAACCACACTTTGGGTATGGCGAAGAGATATTCAGATATTGAATGTTAGAGCAGGCCTTTTTCTAATGTAAAATACATCAATGCGTCGGCAACGAGAGCTACGCCAATGACCGTAAGTAATACCGGCATAAGAAAGCTGGACCCTTTTACAAGCAGGTGATTAATTCGCTCTAAAGTGGCTTTACTTCTTTCCCCTGTTAACGCAACAAGAATGGGTACGACAGTGAACGGCAACGCATAAACGAGATTATAACCAGCCAAAGTCCAGAGAGATTCTGAGAAATTAAGATCAGCCCTTAGAATTCTATCGATTGCGGCAAAGTAGGGAAGGGCAAACGGGATACCAACAAAATTAATGATCGCTCCCAGCGAGAAAGCTTTAGCAACAGATAGATTATTATCTTCTTGCTTCTCTTCCTTTGCTTTACTTTTCCCACCTTTGAATACCGTGAATATCAACAAACATCCAATGATTAAGCTAATAATGTAGTCTAGTGTCTCTGGATTACTGATTCGTTCAGCTAACGAGTCGAGGCCATAGGCAATGGCAATACCAGCAAAAAAGTAAGCTAGGGTATGCCCCAACAAAACAGCAATACTATTGAAAATTGGCTTATTAGTACTGACTGAATAAACTAAAAATGCAAACAGTACTGGATTTAGTATGTCGGCTAATAAAATGGGCGTTAGAAAGGGCAACAGCTCTAACATGAAGCAGTCCTTATTGGTTTTATAAATACGAGGCTAGAAAGTCGATCTAGCCTGAAAGTTGTTAAAATCGGTTAACGAAGTTGAGGGTAACGAGATCACCACTGTATTTGCTATTAAATATATTGTTCTTCAATTGTGTTTGCGAGTATCCGTATTTCATACCTACCTCCCAAGCACGATTGATTTGGTAGTTTACACCCGCTTCGGCAAGAAAGTAGTTATCTCCACTCCATACTTGATATTGCGTATTAGCGACGGCAGATAACTGATCAGTAATTGAATACGCGCCTTTTAGAGTGAAACTTGGCATTAGTCTCCAATATTCTTCTGAAGCTGTAGAGTCTTCTACATTCGCTTTTTCTGCTACAAAGCCAAACCGATGAGCGTAAAGACCCATACCGACTTTGAAATCAAATTTGTTGATAGTGTCGAAGCCTTTATACAGATTTGCGCCTAGCATCCAATGTTGATAAGCCGTATATACCTCTTCGCCAGAGTTAAATGTATTGCCATCGACATCAAATGCTTTTGCAACTGTGCCAGTACGACGGGTTTCATTCGGGCTAAATTCTATTTCTAGCGATTGATGGTCAGCAATTTCGTATTGATACTTCACGTAAGCGAAAGGTTGAATATCGTCGACAATCGTAGAGTTTGACAGATATTCATTGGCGAATAACTCACCAGAGCTGTCTGCTAGGTTTGCACCAACGCCAAATTCAAAGCGATGTTTTAACGGCTTTTCTACAGGTTTCGCTTTCTGTTGTTCTCGCTCGTTGTCAAAAGCTTCGCCAGTGAGTGTGACGCCAATAGATAACCCATCTTCCGTTTTAGCAGCGTTAAAACTCACGCCTGGTACATGATAGGGTGAAACAAAATATTGATTAACAAGGAAGGCGATACTTGCCCCGCCTAAAACATCACCAGCATAGTGACGGTTGCCATGGATCCTACTGGCTGCTGTAGCAGTAGCGAGTGCATACGCAGGTATACCCCATGATGAGCCGTAGCGCGTTTGTAAAAAGGCGGCTCCGGAAAAGGCACCACCCGCATGACCAGACGGGAATGATTTCCAACCGCTTCCATTGGGTCTTTTTCTTCCCACCGTATTTTTAGCGCTGTTAATGATAATTTGGGTTGTCGCCGTTGAATAGACAATTTGTTTAGCCCCTTCAGCATCATCGTGCATCCAACTTGCAAAAAGGCCAGTGGCAGGCAGAAGTACGGTTAGCAGGTCGCCACTTTCAACTATGTTGTCATTGACAGAGTCAGTGAAGTAGCTATTAGCGTTGGCTTGACCCAACATTAAAAGACCAGGTAATAGTGCTAAAGTGGATAGCTTATTAAACTTTCTAGAATTAGACATGGTTTTCTTCCCTTAAATCAGCGTCAATACGGAGAGTCATATCCTCTCTTGTTGAAGCCAACTATAGGGCAGCGGCAATTGCGTGTATGTGTGAAAAAGAAGGTTCAATGTGCCATTTAAGAAAACCAATAGTGATGCGTAATGTTGCTTTTGAGCTTTTCGCTCCGCAACTTTTTGTGTTTATGCCTTAATCAAAACTACTTGGTAGAGGCTAAGCAATGCTTGATTCTATTTGTTAACAAGGAAGCGCTGATTGGCTTTAAAACGAAGTCATACGCGCCAAGTTCGAACCCTTTTTGATAGTCACTTTCATTGTCATTCCCAGTGACAAAAATCACAGGCAGATGTGAGGTTTTTGGATCAGATTTTAAGCGTGATAGTACTTCAAAACCGTCGATACTTGGCATGAATACATCCAAGAGAATGAGTGCTGCATCATTGTGTCTTTGCGCTAATTCAATGGCGGTTTCACCGGATGTTGAAGCAATGACAGCGTAATCATCCTTCAACATGTGAACGAGTAATTGCAAATTCTCTGGTTGGTCGTCAACGGCAATTATTTTCAATCTATCCATCGTTTTCTCTCTAAGTTACGTCCAATTTGTTTATCCATGACTGAGTCAGTTTTTTTGCCAACTCACTATCAAAGCTGTTCATTGCGCTTTCAATATCAATAAGTGACGGCTCATTTAGGCCTTTTAGCTCTTCTAACAAGGTAAAGGCGGCGCCGTGATCGTCGTCTAGCATAGCTGACAACGTTTGTAGCCTTACCATCAATTCTTCTTTAGGCAGCGAGTTATCGTCATCCTTGTGCGTATCATCATGCTGCGATGACAAATAACTGAATATTCTTTCACATGTTTGTATTACGGTATCGTTGAAGGTTACGAACCGAATTCGATCAATGGGCTGACTTTCGATTAGCGCTTTTTCTAAAGATTTTGCCAAGTGGTTGAGTTTCGTTGCGCCAATATTCGCAGCTGTGCCTTTTATACTATGAGCAAGTTGTTTGAGTTGTTCGTTGGACTTCCCTTCTATAAACAATCCATCTTTATACTGCTGAGCAAATTGCCTTAGTATTTTTTTATAGAGCGTGCGGTTTCCATTGCATCGCTCTAGGCCGGATGGTGTATTGATGTCAGCGATAATAATTGGCGCAGTGGGTGCTTGTACCAATTCTGTGGATGTTTGTGATAACACAGTGGGGTGCGTAAGCCAGTGATTCACGACTTTAATCAAGGTGCTTGGTTCTACCGGTTTTACAATGTAATCACTCATGCCTGCCAATAAGAAGCGCTTCTTATCATCAAGAAGAGCGTGCGCTGTGAGTGCAATTATTGGTAAAGACTTAAGATGTTGGTATGGATGTTCTTCGCCAAGCATTCTAATTTCTTTAAGGGCTTGCTCTCCGCCCATCACTGGCATCTCGATGTCCATTAGAACGAGCTGATATGATTTGCTTTTTACTGCTTCAATCGCTTGCAATCCATTCCCTGCCACATCGACTTTTATGCCGACGCTGTGCAGAAGTTCGGTCACAATTTCCTGATTAATCTCGTCATCGTCAACCACCAGTGCGTAGTTGGAATGGTTCGGCTGATACTCATCAGAAAGCAAAGCATTCGTTTGCTGTGTTTGGAGTTTATCTTCTACCATTAGCGATTGTGATAAATGACGCGCGCTACAAGGGTAGTTTAGGCGTTGTTTATAGCCTAACGTGCTTAACCAATGTGGGAACACTGACGCCTGTGGCAGTAGCAAGAACATACGTAAATGATCATGCTTAATCAGTTGTTGTAGTAGTTGATCCTGAGATAAAAGCGCTGTTTCATCGACGATCAGAGTCGTAATTGGTCGTAAGTCATACGCTTGAAACTGATCAACTGTGCATTGATGAACGGTATATTTAAGCAACTGCAATTGAGAGCGAACTTGTTTTAATGTAGGGCTCATGGCATCAATATTTGGTGTGATGAGCAATACTTCCTGCGGCTCCACGTAAAGGCTATGATTGTTGGTGTCGCCATGTTGCAACGAATCTAGGGTCAGTGAAAAGGTAAAGCAACTTCCTTCCCTTGGTGTACTTTTAACGTACAGTTTACCCTGCATTAACTTCGCGAGTTGGTGACAGAGCTTCAGCCCGATACCAAAATTTAGTGATTGCGTTGTCTGTGTGTTTAATTCACCTTCAATCGCGTATTCAGCAATACCATTTCCTGTGTCGGTGATATCAAAACATAGTGATGACTGCTCTGTTCGGGTGTCACTCTGACGCAAATAGACATTTAAACCAATGTTGCCAGTTTCCGTATGCTTAATCGCGTTGGTCAGTAAGTTTGATAAAAGCTGTTCGATACGTAATGGATCGCCAATCAAAGCGGGCAAAATGACGTTTGGAAATTTGACAGTGAAATTGAGACCTTTCTCTTCAACTCGATGACTCATGACAGTGATCAATTTGTCTAAAACATCATCAAGATAAAAACTTTCATTATTGAGCTGTAGCTGGTTTTTTTCGAGACGATCGATATCAAGCATGTCGTTAACGATGCCGTGCATATAGCTAGCGACGCGATTAATGCGATTGAGAGGTGATTGATTGTTGTACTCTTGTTGCTGAGCAATGTAGCTAATACCCAAAATACTGTTTAAGTGAGTACGAACTTCGTGACTGACGCGCGCTAAAAACTCTGTTTTGGCCTGGTTTGCGTGTTCTGCTTCATTCTTTGCTATTTGTAATTCTTCTAACGCTTGTTGCAGGGCTTCTTCGGCCGCTTTTCTTTGGGTAACCTCAGATTGCAAACGACTATTCCATGATTGAATTTCAGCGCTAATTTTATCTTGGCTAGCAGCAAAAAAGCGGTGGTCCTCTTCTGGAAGGTGCTTATCGTTGGCCCAACTGCGCGCTTGTTCAAGTGCAGTATTATCTAATAGCCATTGCTCATCTTCTTGATTGGATTCGATCCACAAGTTGAGTTTTTTTGCATATGGACGGTGTCGATCGAGTTGCTTGGTTACCCACAGTTGGTCAAAAATGATCTGATAGATTTTGGTTCGGGCGGTGATAGCACCGTTTGAGTTAGCGAGTAAGCCGGTTAAGTAAAGTCGTTCAAAACCATGTATTTCTGTTTGCTTAAATATATGGTTTGGATTCTCAATGACTTGAAAATAACTATTGAGCAATTGCACGCTATATTGCTCATCGAGTAGCAGCCTGTCAGCAATTGTCTTTAAATGCTCAGGGTTATCCTGGCTTCTCCAATTGTCGATGATATTTTTCTGCACCAATGTGTCAATCCAAAGGTACTCATCGCCTATCTCTGGATCACTTTGTGCAACGAGTTGGCATATTTTCTGGGTTACAAATGGTTGCCCGTTGCTCCAGTGCAAAATTCGTTCGAGTAGCTTTGCGTTGTCGAGATTATGATTTGGAAAACCTTGTATGAGCGGGGTAGCTTCGTCATAACTGAACCCCTCAAGACCAATTGCTTTACCAATGTTAAATGGCGAGCGTCTACTGTCTGTAATAAAATCGCTGGGTTGAGCAACACCAAAAAAGGCAAAGTTCAATGAATTGAAGCGTGGGTCATCGGCACGTTTATTAAAGAAAGCACGGATTAACGTAAACAAATCATCCGCAGCAAAAGGAAGGCTCAATACACTGTCAATTTCATCGAAGAACAGGCAAAAAGATTGATTAGGATGCTTTTCAATTAGTTCGTGCTCAAGAAATATGGAGAGTTTTTGAGAAGCAGGGAGTTCTCCTAACCCTTGCCACCACTCGACCATGGCGCGACCCGTTGGTAATTCAAATCCACGCCACAGTTCAGAAATGATTCCTGCATACCACTGTTCAATCGTGACATTGACGCTACCAATACGACTCATATCAATGAAACAACAACGCACAGACTGTTCTTGGAGTCTCTTTTTGACACTCAGTAATAGAGACGATTTCCCCATCTGGCGGGAGTTGAATACGTAACACACGTCTCCCTCCATCAAGTGTTGATAAAGAGTCTCGTCAGCTTGTCGCTTTAAATAGAATGACGAATCGTTGGCGACACTTCCGCCGATCTGGTAGCGAGGATGCATTACAAATTATCACGTAAAAAGTTGATAAGAAGCTGACTGGTTATTTTAGGCTTATCATCAACAATTTCTATCAAACCTAGATGATCAAGAATGTAGAGTTCAGGACGAGCTAACGGTTCATTGGCGATGAGCTTTCTAAATGCTTCGGTAGACTTCTCTCCCGTCATATCCGCAATCAAGTGCTGTAAGAAATCGGAAAATAAGCCATTGCTTTCCGTGGCGTGTGCAATTAAAGACTTAAGCTCGCTAGATGGACTCTCAATGAACCCTGGCTTGGTTGCGAGTTGATAAAGGGCGAGTTGAACTAAGTACGGGTGACCGCCGAGCTTGTTGAGTAGTAACGTTGTTGGACTGTTAACGTTATTGTCGTTACTAAAGTTGAATCCATATGCGTTCGATAAAGCGGTTAGCTGCTCACCATTAAGCGCTGACAACTCAATGGGTAGTCCAACGTTAAAAGGTGAAAGGTTAATGTCTAGCTGAACATAGACTTCGGTTGAGTAGATGAGAAGCTGACGTAACTTTTTCATGTTGTCATTATGCTTCGATTCTTCGTGCCAAGAGCGAAGCAAAGGCAAGAAATCACGGCTGACATCGTCTTGATCAAAGAGCAAATTCAGTTCGTTGAATACCAAGATCGTGGGGAATTCCGTCTTCTCCAATATGTATTGTTGAAGATACGTCGTGCAACTCAGTTTGCTGCCAATCAGTTCATTCCAGTAGTCATCGATTTTAGACTCAAGACCTAACTGAGACGTCATTTGCAGGCACACCCAACGCAACAGTTTTTCGAGATCGGTAAGGATACTGCGATCCGCTAGGTGAAAATCAATGATGACTTTTTGATAGCCTTCGCTTTCTCCTTGATCGAGCACGCGCAACATCAGGGAGCTTTTGCCCATTTTACGAGGTCCGCGAATACGAACTAGGCCACCTGGGCGGCAAATCTCTTGATAAACCTGGGCTTCTTCTTGAGTTCGTTCAATATAGAAAGGAGAACTAAAAGACAGTGGGCCACCCGGGTAGTCGGGAAGTTGTTTGTCAATATTACCTTCTTCTATTAATTGCTCTTCCAAGAGGTTTCTTACATTTCGTTTACTGATCGCGCAGTTCATTGCTTGCGATAGCTCTTTCCATAAGTCTGAGCCAGCTTTGCGTACATAGTCGTGATCATAACCCGTTTCTTCAGCAATGACGTTATACCCTTTACCTAACCAAGAAAGACGAAAAACCTCTATTTTGATTAAGCTTAGTGATGCTTCAGGTAGCTTTTTTTGTAAAATATCTTTCGCTTCTTGATGATTCATTTCTGCTTCCTAATAATGGCATTTCGAATTTGCTAGGGTATAGTGAAGTTTAATACTATTCTTCCAGTTATAACATGAAGTTAACGAATAATATTCTTTTCACTGCGTATTAAAGGAAAATCTGCATGGATGTTAAAAAAATGGGTTATCTACTCGCTTGTGTGATGTGTTTGTTATTTGTTCATAGTGGCAACACATTTGCTACTGAAGGCACTTCTCCTGTCAATGCGTCGAGTGCAATCGTTGGCAGTGAACAAGCGAATGAAATTAATACGCAAGCCCAAGAATTGAAGTTTTTTAACGAGGTATTAAACACCTCAATCGCCGCTTACCTGTATACCCGAGAAGAGAAATGGTTAATCCGTTATCAAGAAGCGGCTGTGCAATACGATGAGATTTTTGCTGATGCTTTAAAGACATTTTCGCAATACGACAGTTTACGTTCTGAAGCGATGGAAGAGGCAACAATAGCGCTTTATGCAACAGAGGCAGAAGCCTTTAAATTGTTAGACAATAACCAGCAACAAGCCGCAATAGATTTGCTGAATACAGCTGAGCACACTAAAAACAAAGAGAAATTAGACGCGGGTATTCTCAGCTATTTAGAACTTTCGATTAAGCTGCAACAGCGCGCAATTGAAAAAAAACAATCACTGTTAGCGACAACGCAAGCCCCTAAAAAAAACAAAAAATTAAACATAGTATTTAACTTTGATCGCCCACCTTTCATGTTCGGTAAAACCAGCTCTAAGGGTATTGAATCAGACCTTGTCAGTGAAATACTGGCATTGCAGGGCTATGACATTGTGGCCAGTCAGATATCCAAGCGCTACATCGACAGGATATTAGCAAACGATAGCCAATATGATGCTCTGGCAACGATTACACCGAAAAATGACGATTACTTCTATAGTGATAATTACGTTAGCTTTAACAATTACGCGGTGACACGTAAAAAAGATAATCATGAGGTTAATACAATCAGTGACCTTAGCCACTTACAAGTGACCGCTTGGAAAGGTGCGTATAACGATCTTGGGCCTGAGTTTAATGCGTTATTTAACCCTGATACTGGCGTCAAGTTATACGAGCATACAGATACGGCAGAAGGTATTGCGACATTTTTAGATGGGAAGTTTGATGCCATTGTCGTAGATATAACATTGTTTAAGTGGTTTCAACGACAACATCCAAATCAACAAGAATATGTGTTCCATCAAATTTTCTCCGAAACCACCGACTTTCCTGTCGCTTTTAAATCGGAACAGGTACGAGATGATTTTAATATTGGACTCGCTAAATTAAAGGCGAGTGGACGATATGATGAGATCATTCAGTTTTATTTAGAGCAAGATGTTCCCGCTTTACTCACCCTCACTAATCTCGTTGCTGATATTTCAGGTAAATTTATTTTCTCTATAGAACCTGATGTGCTGCAGCAAGTATTGACGCCTTTTTTTAATCACCCCGATATTACTCAAATTAACGTTAACTCCAGTTTGGTGAATGGGGATTTCCTCAACTTAGTGCGTGATGGTGATAAAGTTGTTGCAGTAGAAAATCTGCCAGAAAGTGACGAGTTTATACCTCGGATGATAAAAGAGTCTTACATTATTAATAATGACTCCCCACTTTCTTTAGGCCACGTCACCATTTATTATCGCCCAGATTTTAAATCTGCAATGGGGCAATTAATTCCCGATTTTTCTCAATTTTTGGGGCTATCGAATGAAGTACGCCAAAAAGTAAGCGATTCTTACAATAAATTTGACCTCAATAAAACTCAGGTGACACTGAGTATTGAAGAGAAAGCGTGGTTAGCCCAACATCCGGTGATTCGTTTTACTGGTGATCCCGACTGGCTTCCCTTTGAAGCCTTTGATCAAAATGGAAAGTATATTGGTATTAATGCTGAATATTTAGCTTTGATCGAATCAGTCACGGGTATTGAGTTTGAGTATGTAACGAGCGAGTCTTGGGAACAAGCCACTCAATGGGCGCGCGAAGGGAGTATTGATGTTATCTCAATGCCAGTTAACATTGGTTATAGTGAATTAACGTTTACTAATCCCTTTTTGAGCAACGATTTAGTCGTGGTTATGAATGACCAGCAAGACTACATTCAAGATTTAGATGTTATTGCTGATAAAAAAATCGCTATTATCGCCACTTATAGTTATTCCTATAACATCAAAGAGCGTTATCCAAACATCAACTTTATCGAAAAACAAAACGTTAAAGAGGCGTTGTCGGCGGTGGCAACAGGACTGGTTGATGCCGCCATTTTAACTTACTCCCATGCTAACTACAGTATTCAAAAGATGGGTGAAAATAATATTCGGGTAGTGGGTAGAACGAGTTTAACCAGCGAACTTAGCTTTGGGGTGCAAAAAGCACATGCCCCGTTAGTCAGTATTATGAATAAAGCACTGGCTACTATTACTGAGCAGCAGCGTGCTCAAATCTTGCAAAATTGGATTAAAAGTGAGTACGTTCCTTATACTGACTACTCTCTATTGTGGCGTATTGGCATTGCAATCTTAATCGTATTTTTGGCGTTTATTGCGTGGAACCGTAAAATGTCTGCCGAGATTGAAAAGCGAGTTAAAATTGAAAAAGAGCTCACAGAGATGCAAGAGCGATTTGAACTCAGTTTCCGCGGTTCAGGCGATGTGATGTGGGAATTTAGTAATCGAGATAACCGATTATGGACATCTCCACACCTCCTAACGCTACTCAACATCGATGAAGGTAATGAACCGACGAATATGGAAGGTTGGGCAGAGCTGATTCACTCTGATGATAGAAAAAAAGCTTTTGAACATTTCTTTGAACATCTCTCCAATGACGTTGAGTACGACAACGAATATCGCATGCACAAAGGGAATAATGAATATATTTGGGTCAGATCTCGAGCCAAATCATTACGCGATAATACAGGGTTAGCTTACCTGACAAGTGGCACCGTCTCAGATGTTAGTCACCTAAAAAACATAGAAAAAGCCTTGGTTGAAGCAAAGGATGTCGCCGAGTCAGCGACACGAGCAAAGGGTGACTTTTTAGCGAACATGTCACATGAAATTCGTACCCCGATCAATTCGGTAATGGGAATGTCTTACCTCGCATTGCAAACTGATCTTGATGATAAACAGCGTGGCTATGTAGAAAAAACTTACCGTTCAGCGGAGTCGCTGCTAGGGGTCATTAACGACATATTGGACTTCTCAAAGATCGAAGCAGGCAAACTAACACTTGAAACGACAGAGTTTGAATTGGGAGATGTACTCGAACAGTTAGGTAGCTTACTTGGGTTACGCTCGGAAGAAAAAGGCCTTGAGTTGCTGTTCAATGTTAACCCCAACGTGCCATTGAACTTGATTGGCGATCCACTCCGTTTAAATCAAATATTGGTGAACCTAACAAACAACGCCATTAAGTTTACTGAACATGGTGAAGTCATTGTTTCTGTTGAATTGAAAGAACAAGAACACAATCAAGATAGAGATGAAATAACATTACTTTTCTCAGTTCAGGATACAGGCATTGGTATTTCAGAAGAGCAGCAGAAGAAATTGTTCCAGTCATTCAATCAGGCCGATTCTTCGATAACCCGTAAATACGGGGGGTCCGGCTTGGGGTTAACGATATCCAAATCATTGACAGAGTTGATGGGAGGGACAGTTAACGTTGAATCGACAGCCGGAAAAGGGTCTTGCTTCTCCTTTACTGCACGTTTCCATATTAATCACAATGAATCCGCTCCTTCTTATATTGAGCAACGAAGTTTAGGCGAAATAAAAGTACTTGTGGTGGATGACAATGATGCGGCAAGAGAGATCATTGGTTCAATCTTAGGGAGCTTTGGTTTCTCAGTAGACACGTGTGGAGATAGTCAACAAGCGTTGAAGAGAATAGAAGACGCACTACTGGATGACCCATATCAATTGGTCGTGATGGACTGGAAAATGCCTCAAATGGATGGCATCGAAGCAACAAAGGTCATGCAGAAGTTGCAAGAGGATGGGAAAACCGTACCTTTGTGCATCATGGTAACGGCTCACGGTCGTGATCAAGTTATGGAAGCCGCAAAGGATGTGGAAGTGAAGAGCTTTTTAACCAAGCCAATCACCCCTTCAACTTTGTTTGACAGCATTATGCAGGCGATGGGTAAAACTGCGATTTCGAACAATAGACAAAATAAAATCAAACTTGAAAGCGAAAAGTGGCAGCAAAAGCTAGCCGGTGCAAAAGTTCTATTAGTTGAAGATAACAAGCTCAATCAAGAACTGGCGCTTGAGCTACTTACCATGAACCAGATTATCGTTGATATAGCGGAAAATGGGTTGCAAGCTCTTGAAATGATACAGCAGCATCGATACGACGGTGTCTTAATGGATTGCCAAATGCCGGTGATGGACGGCTATACCGCAACACAAAAAATTCGAGAAATACCTGAGTTTCAAACGCTACCCGTTCTAGCCATGACGGCGAATGCAATGGTGGGTGATCGAGAGAAAGCGTTGGCATCTGGAATGAATGATCATATTTCAAAACCAATAATACCAGATTCAATGTTTAAGATAATGGCGCAATGGATAAAGGTAGCGGAGCCGGTTTCCCTTGACGATGACCAAGTGATTGACTCATTAGATGATCAGTATGTGAGTTTACCGAAAAGTAGTGCCCTAATTAACATTGAAAAGGGGCTAACCTATTGTCAGAACAATAAAGCCCTGTATCAAAAATTACTGATTAGATTTACCCAGGAATATAACGATTTTTCCTCTACTTTTGATGCACTTGATTCTCTTGATGAGAAGAAACGACTCGCGCATAGCTTAAAAGGAAACTCCGGTAGCTTAGCATTATCTAATGTCTATCCTTTGGCTCAGAAACTTGAAGCGGCTTGCAATCAAAAAGGATACGCAGAGGTTCCGTCATTGGTGACTCGCCTAAAACATGCTTGTGACGCTGTGGTAAATGAAATCAACGACAGTTGCGATGAACTGATACCCACGGATAGCAAAGTGATTGAAATGGATGAGTCGCAACAAGCGGAACAACTTAATTTACTAAAGCAGTACCTAGGAGACTTTGATACGAGAGCCATCAGTATTATTGACTCGCTTGTACACGTCACTCAGCTAAGTGCGTTTAAATCAGAATTTGAAGATATGAACAGTAAACTTGATGAGTTTGATTTCTTAGGCGCTGAGAAAGTGTATGGAGCTTTGATGGAGAAAATATCAAAGCCATAGCACGGGTCAACGTACATTGAATAAATGTGTTGTTGCTGATGGATTTGCAACAACACACATTCACACAAAATTCTCACACATACGTTTAAGCCTACATTATTGATAATAGCCATAGAAAGTTACCCAATACTCCGCGGAGAAGGTTCATCATATGGATATTAAAATAAACAAATTAAACATTGCTCTTTCACTCGCTATGAGCTTGCCTTGTGCCTTAGCCTCGGCTTCAAATCCTATTACAGAGTCTATTAACGACAAATACGTGGAAGCCGGTGATGTACTGCAAATTGCAGTGCCCCTTACGGGCTTAGCCGCAACATGGTTCCATGATGATAAAGAAGGCGCAAAGCAGTTCATTAAGTCCTTTGCCAGTACGATCGCTGTTGTACAAGCCACTAAATACACAGTAGGCAGGGTAAGGCCAAATACTTCCAATGAATTATCATTTCCTTCTGGCCATACCGCTGCCGCTTTTTCTGGCGCTGCGTTCCTGCAAAGTCGCTATGGGGCTAAATGGGGCGTGCCTGCCTACATCGCTGCAAGTTACGTAGGGGCGAGCCGAATCTATGGAAACAAGCACTATGCAGATGACGTACTAGCAGGGGCGAGCATCGCGTTTCTTATGGATAAATTTTTTGTATCGCCATACTCCGACGGGCTGAAAGTGACAGCGGCACCAAGTCGCGATGGATTCATGGTTGGTGTCAATATTGAAAATAGCTTCTTTTCAGACAGCTCGGAAAACAGCAGTAAAGCACGAGATATCCATCGCCATAACGGCGATAACAAACACCGCTTTCAACTTGATGTGGGTTTTAGCAAATATGATGTGATAGCGAGTGCCACTTTAGACAAAGACAGCATGCCTGTTGATGACATTCAGATTGCAACGGCGGTAAATTATCGATACAAACTCGAATCTGATCGCTATTTCCAACTCGAAGTTGCTCCTAATGAAGCTCGAAGTGTATCGACAGACGATGGCGGATTGCTCACATCACTTCGTGATTGGAGTATCGCTGGTTCGTACCAAATGAACGTTCTAGATAATACGATTGGTTCAGTTGAGTTGGGAGCAGGCCTGGCTGGTCACTATATTTCCGCTGGGCAAGTTGATACTGCTGATGTGTATCATGAAATTAGAGATTACAAAGTTCTTCCAATGGTTAACGCGACAGCCACACTTAAGTTGATGGAAAGACTCAATTGGGTGAATAAAGCTCAATTTCGAACCCTTGGTCGTGATAGAGCAGAGCAGTTTGAAACAGGACTTTCCTACTTGATCAATTCTGAATGGGAAGTCGGTGCAAAATACCTACGCAATAAATCTAAGTGGGGTGAACAAGGTTTGGAATACAAGAGTGAGCAAGGTGTACTAACCATCGCTAACTACTTCTAAATACTGTTTAGAAAGACGTTTCCAACCGTTCCATCTATTAGTAAAAACTATGGGTTGTCATTCACTAGTTTGTCTATTGTTGAGTACCCTCATATTACTAATTCCATTTGCCTACTGATGCTGATGACTCAGCAAAAGTTTTATAGCGTACTGGGTGTACCATGAATCGATTTATGTTCCTTATACTCGCCACTTTATTGTCGCAGACCATTCATGCAAATGGTCTTTCAATGTCAGTTGGTGCCATGCATCAAACAACGAGCAGTAGTGCCTCTGTGGGTGTTCCTGCACTTCGGCTTAAACTTAGCATTGACGGTGAAGAAGATCTGAATCTGGCTGAAAAAAATGTGTCGCCTTATGTCATGTTTGAATACAGATTTAAGGATCGACATAGCGTACTTGTTGATTGGAGAACACTGCATCGAAGTGTTCGAAAAAGCTATACGAGCACGCCAACCGACGTATTTGGCAGTCAGGTTCTAGTAGGAGCAACGCTCGATTTATCGCTCGATATAGACATTGCAAGAGTTGGCTACACCTATCGGTTTCTTTCCAATGACAAAGTTGACTTAGATGTTATGGCAGGCCTCCATCTAATGAGCATTAAGTCCGCAGGTGGTATTACCGCCGAGATAGAGGGTGATGGTGAAAAGTGGTACAACTATAATAAAAAAGAAAAGAAGCGCAGTTTGGCCCCTTTGCCGAACGTAGGAATTAGAGGTGCATACAAAATCACACCCAATTGGGCGCTGACATCGCATTTACAAACGTTTCTGATCTCTACCAGACTCTTTGATGGATACATTATTGATAGCAGCCTGGGCGTTCAGTACCAAATAATGGATTCTTTACACGTTAATGCGCAATACAGCCATTATGAAGTCACCGCGGCCTATGGAGATTCACTATTTGATGCAGAGATTTCTATGAAATTTAGCGGGCCAATGTTGTCTTTAAAATATGACTTTTAATCTTACGTCTAAAGGGTTTAGTTTCATCGCAATAATCACACTTTTAGCGTCATTTAATCACACAAAGTCGACGTCTTAGTACACATACGGATGTGACTTGATTCTACATAATGATTCCAACAGTTCAGCGGACAGACCGCCACATAAACTAAAGGTAATTATTATGAAAAAATCAGC
>NZ_MCWZ01000046.1 GCF_002877365.1 Vibrio sp. 10N.261.55.A7 | reverse complement strand
AGAATGGCATGATTCAAATTCGAGATGAACTGATGACATTCAATTCATTCGTTGAACTGGCGTGGTTCAACCAAATTTCACTGTCCAGCACAGGCTTCTACCGCACGCCTAAGATCTTCTACGATCACGAAAAAGCTCGCGGTCGTCCGTTCTACTACTACGCGTATGGCGCGTCTTGCTCTGAGGTCATCATTGATACCTTGACCGGTGAGTACAAGATTCTTCGCGTAGACATTTTGCACGATGTGGGCGCATCGCTAAACCCGGCCATTGATATTGGCCAAATTGAAGGTGGGTTTGTTCAAGGTGTCGGATGGTTAACGACGGAAGAACTGGTTTGGAACGATCAAGGTCGTTTGATGACGAATGGCCCAGCAAGCTACAAGATTCCGGCGATTGCTGACATGCCGATCGACTTCAGAACACATCTTCTCGAGAACCGAAGTAACCCTGAAGACACGGTATTCAACTCAAAAGCCGTCGGTGAGCCACCATTCATGCTGGGCATGTCGGTTTGGAGCGCACTCAAAGACGCTATCGCATCAGTGGCTGTTGAAGGTGCCATTCCAAAACTCGATACGCCAGCGACACCAGAGCGTGTATTAATGGCAGTACAGGAAGTAACAAAGCCACAAACCGCAACCGTTAACAGCAAGTCTGAAACGGCTTAGCCTGAAGGCTATAGAATAAAGATATAAAGAAAAAACGGCACCTTCAAGTGCGAAGTGTATCAGTGGCCACCTGCTCGTCCACCCTCTATACAGCAGGTAGGTCACTCCCTAACAATGAATAACACGCTCGATATTGGTTACAGACTTCAAGCGTTACATATCATCAGGAGGCAATGATGTTTAAGGATAACTGGATTCATGAATTAGCTAAGTTGGAAGAGAGCTATGAACCCTGCGTCATGGTGACGGTTCTTGAAGATCGCGGCTCTGTACCGCGCGATGCTGGCACAAAAATGCTGGTCACGCGAGACAGAATCATCGCCACCATTGGCGGTGGTCATCTAGAACACGTTGCGACGAAAATGGCGCGTGAGATGCTTATTGCCAGCGAAAAGTCATTGAAAGTTGAGCGCTTCAACTTAGGCGCTCGCCTTGGCCAATGTTGTGGTGGAATGGCCACCTTAAGCTTCGAGCCCATCGGCACTCAGCAAAATCACCTTGTGTTGTTTGGCGCAGGACACGTTGCCAAGGCTTTGCTGCATATTGTCGCTACCCTACCTTTCCGAGTGACCTGGATAGACGAACGTGATGAAGTGTTTCCCGACACTTTGCCTCATGGCGTAAAAAAAATGGTATCAGACGACCCCGTTGGCGAAGTGAAACACATGCCACCCAACAGCTATTATTTAGTCATGACGCACAACCATCAGCTTGATTTCGACTTAACCAAAGCGATCATCGACCGTGAAGACAGCCGCTACTTTGGCATGATTGGCTCACTCACCAAACGCAAAAAGTTCGATTACAGGCTTGAGCAACGTGGATACAGCCAAGAACAAATCAACACTATGATTTGCCCGATTGGCATCAGCTCTGTGAATGGTAAACACCCAGCAGAAATTGCGGTATCGGTTGCGGGTGAACTAATCGCACATTATCAAGGTCAAACGCTTGAACAAAAGCGCCCTGATCAGCACAGTGAAAACAGCCTAAGCGAATCACCTATAAAAAATAAAATCGCTTAGCTCTAAAGGCCATATTGTCTTTAGAGAGATTAAAAGGAAGTAATAATGACAACTCAACGTAAGGCGTACCGCGCCAGTATTTTGCATAGCATTGCTGACCCAAAGGATGTGGGTATTGAACACTCCTATGAATATTTTAAAGACGGTATCCTTGTCGTCGAAGACGGACACGTGGTTGATATTGGCGATGCTCTATCCGTTCTTGAGCGTCAGCCTAAAACGCTAACGGTAAAAGAGTACAAAGATAAAATCATCACCTCTGGCTTTATCGATACGCATATCCACTACCCTCAAACGGGCATGATCGCTTCTTATGGCGAACAACTTCTGGATTGGCTAGAAAACTACACCTTTCCAGAAGAGCGCCGTTTTAAAAACCCTATCTACGCACATAAAGTGGCGAATCTGTTTTTCGATGAACTCGCCAGTAACGGCACCACCACCGCACTGGTGTTTGGAACCGTACATAAAGAATCTGTTGATGTGTTTTTTGAAGAAGCAGAAAAACGAAATGTGCGTATGATCGCAGGTAAGGTCCTAATGGATCGCAATGCGCCAGACTACCTGGTGGATACGCCAGAGTCAGGGTATGACGATTCAAAAGAACTGATCGAGAAATGGCACAACAGAGGCCGTTTGCTTTACGCAGTCACCCCTCGTTTCGCGCCAACCAGTACGCCAGAACAACTGGCCACCGTGGGTAAACTGTTAGAAGAGTATCCTGATGTCTACATGCACACTCACCTTTCTGAAAACAAGAAAGAGATTGAATGGGTGCTAGACTTGTTCCCAGAACGAGAAAGCTACCTTGATGTGTACGATCATTATGGCTTACTGCACAAACGATCTGTTTTTGCGCACGGTATTCACCTATCAGATTGTGAGTGTAAACGCCTTGCCGATACCGACTCTGCGATCTCATTCTGCCCGACTTCCAACCTATTTTTAGGGTCAGGTCTATTCAAGCTACCTAAGTTAGAAGAGCATGGTATTCGTGTCGGTATGGGAACCGATGTGGGTGCCGGTACCAGTTTCTCGATTCTTCAAACCATGAGTGAAGCGTACAAAATCATGCAGCTTCAGCAGGAAAAACTGCACCCGATAAAGTCTTTGTTTTTAGCGACACTCGGCGGTGCGCGTTCACTTCACCTAGAAGATAAAATAGGTAATCTCGAAGTCGGTAAAGAAGCGGATTTTGTCGTTCTTAATCAAGATGCGACTCAACTTATGCGCTTTAGAATGCAGCAGGCAAAAACACTCGAAGAAAAACTGTTTGTACTCATGAGCCTGGGTGACGACCGAACTGTCAGCGAAACCTACATTGCGGGCGAGAAAGCCTATGACGTGAATTTCGAACAACAAAAGAAGCTCGTTAGCTAGTTGAACTGGCACATAACCAAACCTCAATTAAGAAACAGAATGAAAAGGTGAATCAGTAATGACTCGCCTTTTTGTTTTGTTAAATTAATGCTTCCTCTACCACTACAAAGGAAGTTATTAAGGCCCAAAGGGCTAAGCCAGTGAGAAGAAGGAGTGGTTGTCATATCTCGAACTAATTGGGCACACAAACGCGCCCCTAAATGACACATACAAACCAATAGCCAGCAATAGGCAGGCAACACAAGATCAGTAAGCATACCAGCAAAGGAAAAGGTTCCACCAAGCACTATTAGTTTCCAAAGAAGTTAGGTTTCCAGAGAAGTTAAGTTTTCAGAGGAAAGTAGAACTGTTTTTGCTGTCTATTCCCCCCAATAACGCTAAAGAAAATCTCTCCTTCCCCAAGTACAAGTTACCCACAACGATGAGAAAGGCTTCACTAAACCAATGTGTGCAGTCTATCTATCAGATAAGGTTAGAGCCTCCTTTATAAACAACGCCATTGCGGGGTTAAGTTGTGTTTCTGCACGATACAATAATTCTGCATACCAGTTAACGGTTTTACTGCCAATGGATGAAAACTCAACAACGTCCCCTTGCTCCAAGTGATTGTCTACTTGGTAGCGTGGCACAATCGCCCAACCTAACCCCAGTGATACCATTTCAATTAAATCCGCTAAATTCTGCGCGGTATAATGATGGTTGCTTAAAATATGCCCCTGTAGATTCTCTGAAACGCTGATATGTTGATAAACAATTTGTGGCAAGATGCGCGCCTTATCTTCTGAGATCATCCTATCACTACCAACCCATGCTGGTGGCGCAATTTGTACCAACTGAAAATTGAATAAAGGCACTGCCGTTAATCCAGGATAATGCTGGAACAAGGTACTAATCACTCCCATGTCAGCTTCCTCTTTCTTCACCCATTCAATGATTTGATGCGGATCACCGCTGAGGATTTGCAAGTTGATAGTTGGAAAAGCGCTGACCACCGCTTTAGCACAGCGTATCAATTGCCGATCACGAATGGTTGTACCAATCGCTAAACGAAAGTCAGTGGGTTGATTCGCGCAAAGACTGTCTATTTTATCTGAAAAACGGCTGGCTTCAGTGAGTACTGAACGCGCATATTGATAGAGATTTCGCCCCTGTTCAGTGAGTAATAATTTACGCACCTTTCTGTCAAATAACGGCAAGCCAATATCGATTTCCAGTGCTGCAACTTGCTGGCTTACTGTGGTCGCATGTTTGCCTAATTTGACCGCCGCAAGCTTAAAACTGCCATGTTCAACAGCCATAACAAATGCAGTGAGTTGGTCTAACGAAAAATTCATCACTACGCCCTTATGAGTGGTGAGGAAACATCATTTAAGAAAGAAACAGATAACTACACATTAATATAGCAGGATAAAACCCATTTTATACGATTTATTAAGATGATTTTTTAGGTTCATACTGGCTTCAACTTAATAGCAGCACCACGACATTGGCGCTCAACATTACAACCGGAGTTTATGATGACAAAATCAACAATGAAAAAATCAATTCTAACTATCGCAACCGCTGCAGTATTAGCAGGCTCTTTAGCAAACGTCGCTAATGCGTGTTCATACTTTAGTTTCGAAGGCATTGACGGTAACGAATACATCGGACGTACCAATGAACTGCCCTATGAAACAGAAGAGCATTTTGTCATTGTGCCACAGGGTTTTGAAATGCGTGATTCAACAACAAAGCATGGTTTTGTGGGCATGCGTCACGGTGATACGCAAATGATTTCATCGGGCTTAAATGAGCACGGGTTAAGCATTGAATCTTTAGGTTACTGGGCGGGTGATTATGCGGATGTATCCATTGATGAATCAGATGCAACCTCACTATCCGTTGTTTCAACGCTGTTAGGTCAAGCTAAAACGACTGATGAAGCGGTAGCCATCATTAAAAAGCTGATCGTAAGTTATGAAGATATGAAACAGTTTGACGGTGTTAAAGTCGCGTTCCACTATGCAATCAATGATGGTCAACGTTCAGTTGTGGTAGAGCATGAAGACGGTGGTAAACCAATGGTTTATGAAAACACGGTTAAAGTCATGACTAATGATCCGAGTTTTCCTCAGCAATTAGAGACAGCAGCCGCAGCTATTAAGATGGCCAATGCACGCCAAGGTGAAGATAAAGCAGTATTCCCTGGGTTTGATACTGAATCAGTAGGGCGTTTCGAGCGTTTAGCGGCACAAAACGCAGCATACAACTTAGACACTAATCTCAAATCAAATGATGCCCGTGATAATGGTGTTAACCGTGCATGGTCAATGGTGAATAACGCAGAGATCGTACCGGGTACGATGTACTGGGAATTTTTATCGCCAGAGCCACAAATGATTGCTTACAGTAACGTGGTTGATATTGCAGACAAAGCGTATTACTTCCGCACATACGATAACCCAATGATCCGTAAAGTGGATTTAGATGATATCGACTTCTCTGAAGTGAGCTACTCTGCAACGCCTATCTACAACAATGCAGTTAACTATGTTGATGTGCTTGCAAAGTAGTGAATAGACAGTGACTACTGAGCCTGCGTAAGTGGGCTTTTTTTGTCTTTAGTAAGCACACAACTGTCGTTATGAAGCACACATTTACATGCCACTTACACACATCCAATACCGCCTCTTTTCGACATAATGGCTCCACACCAACAAGCAGACCTAAACATGAACAGCTCTGCGTTTGAAACGATTTAACTCAATAAATAGAGAAGGAAACATATTATGAAAAAATTACTACTTGCAGCCGGTATCGCCGCGACGTTAGCCACTACTGCTGCTAGCGCATGTTCTTACTTTCACTTTGATACGCCACAAGACAATACAATGATTGGGCGTACGATGGAGATTGGTTTTGAAGCACAGGAAACGTTTTTTGTTGCCCCTCAAGGTTATCAATTAAATGATTTACCACCGGCAAAATACGGTTTCGTGGGCATTCGTCATGGTAAAACCGAATGGGTAAGCTCAGCGATTAATGAGCATGGTTTGAACGCGGAATCATTAGCACTAGGCGCTAGCCAATACGTGCCAGAAGGCTCAACAGAAATTGGCGTTAACTACTTAAACCTTGGCGCTTTTATTCTCGGTAACGCAAAAACGGTTGATGAAGCGGTTGAGTTACTAAAAACAACGAAAGTTGAAACCACCAAAATTGAAGCCGCTTTTGATTTAGAAGCAGGCATGCATTACGCCTTTAATGACGGTGAACGTTCAATCGTGGTGGAATACACGGATGGCTCTGGTTACCCAGACATTCATGAAAACACGCTGGGTGCGATGACTAACGATCCTGTTTACAGTATTCAGCAGGGTGAAGCGCATACGTTATTAGATGGTACAGGTTACGATGACGCACAAGTTAAATTCGCTGAAGGCTCTTTCAAAGGGTTTGATAAATCACCAATGGGTCGTTTCCAACACATTGTGGCGATGAACCATACGCAAGACGATTCCGTCATTCAATCAGACCTTGATGGTGTAAACCGCGCTTGGCACATGGTGAATGCACTTGAAATTCCACGCGGCACACTATACTGGCGCTGGTTATCGCCTGACCCACAAATGGTCGGTTACTCGATTGTGGTCGATACCAACAATAATGACTATTACTTCCGTACTTACGATAATCAACAAATTCGTAAAGTGGATTTAGACAACATCAACTTCGCTAAAGTGAAGTATCAAGAAGAGTCTATCTTCAACACAATTGATACTTACCAACCAATGGCGATTAAATAACCGAGAGCAATATCCATGCCCTGACTATGAGTAAATATTCAGGGCTTTTTATTACAAAAAATCTGTTTTTATGAAGGAGAACATAATGAAGGGTTCAAAAATACTGTCGGTTTTAAGCTTAATTATCGCCAGCTTTACCTTCGCAACAGGCGTCTCTGCCGCAGAGACTAAAAGTATTGAAAAAGAAGTGCTGACTACCACCAATCTGATGTGGGAAGAAGCGCGTAATGCTAATTTAGCGGGCATGTTTGCTAATACGCCAGCGGAAATGACCTACGTAATGGCCGGTTACCCTTCGTGGTCTAAAGCAGAAATGACCGCAATGATGGGCGCTGCATTTGATGGTGTGTCGCGTCAAGATATCATTATCAAGAAAGAGCAAATCACCGTGCTTTCAGATGACAGTGCATTATATGTGGCTGATTCTGCTTATGTGCAATACGACGACGCAGGTAACGTAATGCCATCGGGTGGCGATTATGTCATTAGCATTATTTTGCAAAAGCGCGATGGCCAGTGGTTTAACATTCACACTCATCAATCTTTTCCTATGCAACCGTAAGTCATCGTAATAATCGATCATAAGCCGTTTAGATAATTCAAAGAGCCTGCGCAAGCAGGCTTTTTTGGTTTCTATAAAATACACCATGCTCGTTATAGGAAAGGCGTTGCTAGACCTTCTAGATTTATTTAAACGGCTTATATTGATGCTTTCTCTTATCACGATAAAAGGAGTATTCAAGGCCCAAAGGGCTATGTGAACGAGGAAATGTGTGGTTGTTAGTTCGTGAGTGGATTGAGTACACAAACGCGCCACTAAATGACACATACAAACCAACGGCCAGCGCATATTATTACCACACACAACACACACACCAAGCGAGAAGAACATGGAACGATTCATTAAAGACAATACATTGAGCATTAACACGTTAGAAAAAATGACAAACAATGTTCGCTTATATTCAGATCTCTTGCGTCCAGAACGCCTATTTGACGATAAAAATAAACCGATGAGCATCGAAATGGCAGAGGAGGCGCTTAAGGAGTTTGATGAATATCTTTGTGTCATGATGGCAGGCGTAGAGAACATGAGAGATGAATTTTTAGACCTGGAAGCGCTTGTTAACGAAGAAAGAGCCAAGCTAGATAACGAGCAAAAGGCATTGGTAACACAAGACCATTCTGTTGTAAGCATACCAGTAAACGCAAAGATTCAATCAAGCGGTCTCAGACTTCAAGTAAGTTAGATTTTAAGTGGGAAGTTGAATTATCGCTAGCGCATATTCGCCCATCATAAAGTCAGCATGTGGGCGTTAGATGAAAGGAGATAAAATGAAGAGACCACTCATCGCCATCCCATCATAGCCTTATTTCTCTGATATAACGTTTTCCTGATATAGCGTTCACCGACACAGGTGTTGTCGTTAAAAAGGATGTATATGGTAGTGGAAATTACATTATTTCAATGACAATATTTATCCCAAGAGAAGTCTTATGAAATTCAGCCATTATGGTGTTCCAACAACCGAGTCCTTTGAGGGTGAAATCGCACTGCCTCATTTAAAAATGACAGTGTCAGATCATACGAGTAATGCGTATGGCATCCAGCATATGCGTTTTTGGCAGGATGCGCCCTACCCTGACATTGTGAAAACGCAGCCGCATCTTGCTTTCGAAGTTGATGATTTAGCTGACGCACTGAAAGGCAAAAAAGTGATCATAGAGCCTAACTCACCGAGTGAAGGATTAATCGTCGCGTTTATAGAATGCGATGGTGTGCCTGTCGAATTGATGGAATACGCGAAGTAACCACATTCCTTGCACCCACATTCGCAATAGGAAACTCAACCACAGACACATTATCACTATAAAGCTACGTAGAGCTGAAACCGTGTGTAGCGCAGCGCTTTACTGCACTATCTGACCTACAGTGCAAATGATATTAATCCCAATTTATTACTGCCAGCCGTTATTTGAAGTATTACTGAAGCGAATGGTGGGGGGTGATTTAAGAGGTTTACTTAGGTAGCACAGGTAATTCAAGGTTTGATCTGAAAGGTGTGGGCTGAGTATTTATCTTTATGATGTTTATTATTTCAATTGAAAATAATTACATCTGTTCAGCGTTAAAAATAAAAGCGCCAATATTATGGTTCATCAAGAATTCACAATATTGGCACTTTTTCATAAGGCTATTATCGGGCTATTTATAAACCATTTTTATAAGTAAACGAACCATTCATCATAGTTGCTAATACTTTTACATCCGCAATATCGGTTTTCTTAACATCAAAAAGGTTCTTTTCAAGAATCACCAAATCAGCATATTTCCCAACTTCTAACGAACCAACCTTAGTTTCCATGCGTGTTTGCCATGCAGGATCAATGGTTAAGGTTTTTAAGCCTTGGGCTAATGTTAATGCTTCAGAGTTAGGGCCCCAAGGTACAGAATTTGGGTCATTCGGGTTCATTTGTGTCATCGCTGACTCAAGTAAAAATAAACCACCTGCTTCTTCTGATGGCGTAGAAGGTACATCAGCTGAAATACTGACCGTAGTACCGGTTCTTACTGCTGCGCCTAACATTTGATAGTATTCGTGAGATCGTTTGTCACCTAACTTCTCTTGGGCTAGTTCAAAGGTATTACCCCAATCAGTACGCCAAATAGGTGTCAAATTAACAGGGATTTTATACTCGGCGACACGTTTCATATCATCAGGATGAACAACGGCAAAATGTTGCAAGCTATTACGAGCATCGTATCCTGCTTTACGCGATTTAATGATTGAATCGATTGACGCACGCACCGTTGCGCTGCCATCAGCATGAATAGAAACATCAATCCCCTGAGCATTGGCTTTCATATAGACTTCTTCTACACGCTCTGCAGAGATACCACGTATGCCTTTATATTCAGGTTTGTCACTGTAACCTTCTAGCAACAACGACGTTTGTGTTCCCCAGTTGGCTTCTGGGTGAATTTTAATACCCGACATTCTCAGCATGTCAGAGTTATATTTCTTTCTATAATCGAGGGTTATTTTGACGAGTTCGTCGACCGATGCATCACCATTTTTGTAGATCCAATGCATGAAAGTACGCAGCTTTAACTTGTCTTGCTTTTCAAGTTCAGCAAGCAATTTCATCGCATAATCATATTCTGCAATATTCTTTTCAGCATTAGAAATATTAGGTGTTACTAAGCCTAGGTTTACCACTGATGTCCAGCCTTGACTGGCCGCATTATTGTAGAGCGTACTTTGGCTTTCAGTCACCAATGTTTCACGATCCCACGCACCCGAGCTTATATAAGCAGGGAACCATGATAATTCAATCGCATTACCGGTTGGGTTGCCAGCTGCATCTCGCTCCCAATAACTGAAACCAGGTTGTTTATCTTCTGTGTCTTTATTGATATTGCCAGCAGCCATCATTTTGCTATTTAGCCATGCGTCATGAATGGTAAAATCAAAAATAATGGCTTTGTGGTTTGGTGCCACGCTATCTAGCTCTGCTGCGGTAGGTCGACCACCGTATGTTGTGTAATTCCAGCCATACCCATATAAAAACTCATCATCTGGATTCGCCTCTGCATGCGCCTTTATTAACGATAGATACTCTTGTTTTGATTTTGCAGGAAACAGGTTAACACCTGCTTTAGTCCAGTTAGAGGCGACTAAATGATCATGACCACTAACAAAACCAGGTAGGATCATTTTCCCCGCTAAATCTACGATATTATCGCTGCTATAGGCTTTTGCGCCTTGTGCATCACCCACATAAACAATTTTGTTGTCGTCCACCACTACCGCTTCAGCCCATGGCTGTTTTTCATTGACCGTATAAACTTTAGCGTTAGTAAAAATATAATCAGCAGACAGCGTGCTTTTTGCACTTGGTGCGCTTGTTGTCGTTGAATTGCAGCCTGTTATTGCCGCTAATCCTAATACAACGGAAGCACTTAAAAATACTTTTTTAAAATTCATTGTGAGTTTCCTTTCTAAACGAATAAAAATAGGTAATAGGTAATA
>NZ_MCWZ01000045.1:2882-8873 GCF_002877365.1 Vibrio sp. 10N.261.55.A7 | reverse complement strand
CTGACCATTGGTGGATGCTCAATGCTCATCTATGGTTCCTATCTCAGTAAAAAAGAGAACTTACCTAAAATGGCAATGAACGTGACGTTGGTGGATACGGGGGTTGCGTTTATTGCGGGCTTAGTTGTGATGCCTGCCATGTTTGTGGCGATGCAAAAGGGGGTTCAAATATACTCTGAAGAGGGCGCATTACTGAACTCTGATACCTTGGTCTTTACGGTGTTGCCATTAATGTTTGATAGCCTCGGTTTACTTGGCCAACTGTTTGCCGCTGTATTTTTCCTATTGCTCACCATAGCTGCACTCACCTCTTCCATTTCAATGCTAGAGTGTCCTGTGGCCTTGGTAGGAGAACGATTTAACACCTCTAGAAAAGCCACAAGCTGGGTACTAGGCGGTGTGATTGCTTCGGCTAGTGTGATCATCGTGTTTAACTTTGGTACCTTGTTTGGTTTAGTCGCTATGATTGCGACTCAATACCTTCAGCCGTTTGCTGCGCTGCTATTCTGCTTGTTTGGTGGCTGGGTGTGGAGCCGACAAGGCAAAATTAAAGAGTTGGAGCAAGGTTGCCCAGAATTCACTTTGGGTTGGTTTGGTAAGGTATGGCCTGCGTACATAAAGTTTGTATGTCCAACCTTAGTGGCCGCCGTTATTTGGGCTTCGTTTGGGTAAGTCATACCATCTTTAATTGATGAAAAAAGCCGAGTCAGATGACTCGGCTTTTTGCTATTACGGTAAAGCGTTAGAGTTACGCTTTTTCTGGGATCGCTTCAAGTAGCGCGACCATTTGCTGCCAATAAAGTGCAACAGTATCAATTTTCACTTTTTCATCAGGAGAGTGAGGAAATTTGATGGTTGGTCCGAAAGAGACCATATCCATATTCGGGTACGGTTCTTTGAAGAGCCCACACTCAAGGCCCGCATGAATGACCATGATATTGGGTTTATGTCCGTAGATGCCTTCGTACATATCACGGAAAATCGCCATGATTTCAGAATCAGCGTCTGGTTTCCAACCGGGGTAAGCGCCTGAGAATGCCATCTTCGCACCCGCAAGTTCAGCAATCGATGTCAGCATGCCTTCGACTTGACTGCGCCCCGAATCGATTAAAGAACGAATCAAGCAAAGTACAGTGATCGTGTTCTCTTCTGTCGTGATGACACCCACGTTCAGTGAAGTCTCAACAACCCCTTCAATGTCGTCGCTCATACGAATGACACCATTTGGACAGGCATTGAGTGCAGCGATGAAGCGTGCTTGATCAGTTTGGGCGATCGCACCTTGCTCTGCTGTCACTGCTTCGTTGAAAGTGACAATGCTATCTTCAATCTTACCCAGTTCAGTGGAAAGAAGTTCGGTGTAGTGATCGTATAAAGTCGCGAGTTTGTCTTTGTTTTCTGCTGGCAATGCTACGGTAACGAAACCTTCACGAGGTATAGCGTTACGTAGGCTTCCCCCTTTGATTTCGATTAGGCGTAGATCCAACTCTTTGGCGTGCCCGAATAAAAAGCGAGCAAGCAGCTTGTTGGCATTCGCGCGACCAGTGTGAATGTCACAACCAGAGTGGCCACCCTTTAAGCCTTTTAGAGTCAATTTACGCGTAACAAACCCCGTTGGGATCTCTTCACGAGCAATATCAAAGGTCATGGAGCCGTCAATGCCACCGGCACAGCCCATGTAGACTTCGCCTTCTTGCTCTGAATCGGTGTTGAGAAGAATTTCCCCTTCCAGCCAACCTGTTTCTAAGCCAAATGCACCAGTCATTCCCGCTTCTTCATCAACGGTGAGTAATACTTCTAACGGGCCATGTTTGAGGTCCTTTGAAGCCAAAACAGCCAGGCACGAAGCCATGCCCATTCCGTTATCGGCACCTAAGGTTGTGCCTTTCGCTGTTACCCATTCGCCATCAATGTATGGCTGAATAGGGTCGGTTGTGAAGTCGTGATCTGTGTCTTCATTCTTCTGCGGAACCATATCGATATGCGCTTGCAGTACAACGCCTTTTCGGTTTTCCATACCAGCAGTGGCCGGTTTCTTTATAAACACGTTGCCTGTAGGATCTCGACGAACATCAAGATTCTCTGCTTTTGCCCATTCGATGATGTATTGAGCTAATGCTTCTTCATGCTTAGATGGGTGTGGAATGGAGCAGATTTTATCAAAAAACTGCCAAATAGAAGGTGGTGATAAACGACTAATTTCAGAGTGAAAATCAGACACAGTTGACTCCTTTGTATTAATAATGCGAGATCTATGTTGGATATATTTTCATGGCCTGGATTATTTAACTGTTGAGCGGCCATGTCTATCTCGAGCGCTCAGCATACCATTACCTTTTGCTGGCGAGTAGTTATAGACACGACAATTTAACAATATGAAAGAACCGTTATAGGTACAGTCAGGAATGATTAGACATCAATGAGTGATTGGTGGCATAGCGCTTGTAGGGAAACACAGACATTTAGTGTGTTTTTTGTAATTAAATTACCAAAATTACTTCATTGCACTACTTATTGTGATTTTAATCACCTTTTTGTTGTAATTAAATTTCTTGGTGGTATATTAATACTCAACTTCAGAGAGAAGAGAAAATGCTCAAAGGATGAGTCCGATAATCGCCTCCAAGGAACTGAGAATCAAACAGTAATTTAATTGATTTAAAGGTGATATTTATGAAAGGTTTACCATCTACAACGTTCTGGACCAACAGCAATGTTTACACTAGTGACTTTGTATACCCAATTAGCTTTGGTTATTAATCGCGTCGTCTATTAATAACTAGGGTTATCCTCGCTAGCTATCCCCAATAGCTGAGCGACTAACTGCGAAAGCATGTTATTTGAACATTATGTTCACCCCTATATATTGGAATTTTTTTACGGCCATTTGGCTGAAATGATTCAACCGCCACTCCTCTTGAGTGGCGTTTTTTTATCCCTACCTTTTGAACTGGTCACTCGTTCACCTCTAACGTTTATTTTCTATATTTAGAACAAATCTTTAACGCCTATTTACTGTAGTTCATACTTTCCGTTACGCTTTTTACGTAAAACCTCATGAAAGTTTAGAACATGGTTTAAAAAAACATCACTTCAATAATAAGATGACTTCAGCTTTAGTTATTGAAATTAAAGGGATCTATCCGTTTTTTATTAGCCGTGTACGTTTGATTGTAGATGAACGCTTGGGCAAAAATTCATTAGAGTGATAATTCTATCTGGAATTTGTTATTTGATAACTCTATAATTTACGCCAATCGATTACGCAACCGTTTACTTTTTACCCTTATAGGATCCGATCATGCTCGAAAGGCTATTTAAACTCAGTGAACACGGCACGAACGTGAAGACTGAAGTCATTGCTGGTGTTACTACCTTCCTCACCATGGCTTACATCATTTTTGTTAACCCTGCGATGCTAGCTGATGCAGGCATGGATCATGGCGCTGTCTTTGTCGCAACCTGTCTTGCAGCAGCCATTGGCTGTTTCATAATGGGGTTTGTTGCTAACTATCCAATCGCTCAAGCGCCTGGTATGGGGCTTAACGCCTTCTTTACGTATGCGGTTGTATTGGGAATGGGGTATACGTGGCAAGTAGCGCTGGCGGCGGTATTTGTTTCTGGTGTGCTTTTCATTCTATTGAGCATTTTCAAGATTCGTGAATGGATCATCAACTCCATTCCAATGTCGCTTCGTACCGGTATTTCTGCGGGTATCGGCCTTTTCTTAGCTTTCATTGGCTTGAAGAACGCTGGCATTGTTGTCGATAACCCAGCAACACTCGTTTCTATGGGTGATATTACTTCGCTACAAGCTATTCTTGCTGCGATTGGTTTCTTCCTAACGATTGCTTTGGTTCATCGCGGTTTGAAAGGCGCGGTTATGATTGCGATTTTGGCAGTAACGGCACTTGGTTTGGTTTTCGGTGACGTTCAGTGGGGCGGTATTATGTCTGCGCCACCAAGCATCGCACCAACCTTCATGCAGCTAGATTTCTCAGCGGTATTTGAAATCGGTATGATTTCAGTGGTATTCGCGTTCCTATTTGTCGATCTCTTTGATACTGCGGGTACATTGGTTGGTGTTGCTCAAAAAGCAGATCTGATTGATAAGAACGGTAAGATCCCTCGTCTAAACCGTGCGTTACTGGCTGACTCTACCGCAACTTCTGCTGGTGCATTACTGGGTACGTCAAACACCACTTCATACATTGAAAGTGTGGCGGGTGTTGCTGCTGGTGGACGCACAGGATTAACGGCGGTTGTTGTTGGCATTTTGTTCCTTCTTGCATTATTCTTCTCGCCACTTGCTGGTATGATCCCAGCTTATGCGACGGCAGGTGCGCTATTTTATGTTGCGATACTCATGCTTTCTGGACTAGTCAGTATTGATTGGCGCGACTTAACCGAAGCAGCACCAGTGGTAGTCACTTGTTTGCTAATGCCTCTAACATTCTCTATTGCGGAAGGTATTGCACTTGGTTTTATTAGTTACGCAGCAATTAAAGCGATGAGTGGTAAAGGGCGTGATGTTTCCCTAAGTGTTTGGGTTATGTCTGCTATCTTTATCATCAAGTACGCACTAGCGTAAATTAATTTATATTTTTCAAATTATTAGGTTTATACAATGAGCAATAAATTCGTTATCACTTGGGACAACATGCAAACTTACTGCCGTCAGCTCGCTGAAAAGCAAATGCCTGCAGAACAATGGAAAGGTATCCTTGGTGTTAGCCGTGGTGGTCTAGTTCCTGCCGCTATCTTAGCTCGTGAACTTGGTATTCGATACGTAGATACCATTTGTATCTCAAGCTACGACCATGATCACCAACGTGACATGACCGTTGTAAAAGCACCAGAAGGCGACGGTGAAGGCTTCCTAATTGTAGAAGACCTAGTAGACAGCGGAGATACCGCTCGTAAGCTTCGCGAAATGTACCCGAAAGCTAAGCTTATTGCCGTGTGTGCAAAACCATCTGGTGTTGAATTGCTTGACGACTACGTTGTTGATATTGCTCAAGATACATGGATTGAACAACCATGGGATATGACAATTCAATACGCTGAACCAATTAATCGCAAACAAAAATAATTGCTTCTGAGCGAAATTAGTGAAAAATGACCCTCTTCTGGGTCATTTTTTTTAGCTCGTATTTTAAACTCGCTAATGCTGAATATCAGGATTCCACATGTCAGATCAAAACGATAAGAATCTATCTGAAACGCTTTTTGTCAAACATAAACAAGCCAAAGAAACGTCCGCACTTACTCAATATATGCCAAGCAACCAAGCGTTCTTGGATGAGAAGATTAACTCCGGCTCTTGGTACCGTAATCTGCGCAGAATGCAGTGGGCATGGCAAGGTGTTGATCCTATTGAACAAGAAGCGGTACTGGCACGTATTGCATCATGTAAGCACTCTCGTACTCATGACAACTGGCTTGATACTGTCATTGGTTTTCGCAGCGGAAACTGGGCTTATGAATGGGGAAAATTAGGCGCTAAGCATCAAAAGCTTGGTAAAGAGCTCGAAGGTGATAAAGGAGCCGATGAGCTATTCACTGCTGCACTCTGTTTTAGTATTGCTGGCTATCCGCACCTGAAAAACGATAACCTTTCTTTGCAGGCGCAAGTCTTAGCAAATGCTGCATACTCTGAAGCCGCCGAGAAAAGTAAGTTTGTTGTAAAGCAAATTCAGATCCCTTACGGGAAAAGAAAGATCATGGCAAACCTGCATGCGACTAACACGCTCCAGCCACAACCAGTCATTATTGTGAGTGCTGGGTTGGACTCCTTGCAAACGGATATGTGGCGATTGTTCCGCGATCATCTTGCACCCAAAAACATTGCCATGCTGACGGTGGATATGCCTTCGGTAGGGCACAGCAGTCACTGGCCTCTTGGCGAAGATACGTCTTGTCTTCATCAAGCTGTACTAAATGAACTGCCGAATATTCCATGGGTAGACCACTATAAAGTTGGATTACTAG
>NZ_MCWZ01000045.1:0-2148 GCF_002877365.1 Vibrio sp. 10N.261.55.A7 | reverse complement strand
AAAGTTGGATTACTAGGTTTTCGTTTTGGTGGGAATTCAATGGTGCGTCTTTCTTTCTTAGAGCAAGATAAAATCAAGGCGTGTGTATCAATCGGTGCGCCCATTCATGATTTACTGGTTTCACCTAAAAAGTTGAAAGGTATGTCTAAGATGTACATTGATTTACTTGCGTCACGAATTGGTAAATCAGTCGTGGATGTCGGCAGTTTATCAGGTCAATTGATGGCGTGGTCATTGAAGGTACAAGGCGTTGTATCGAGCCGCAAGACTAAGGTGCCGATATTAGCGATGAGCTTAGATGGCGACCCAGTGTCACCACACTCAGATAATCAATTGGTAGCACTATATAGCCAATATGGGAAGGCAAGAAATATAAATAATAAAACAATTTCAGAAGGATATGCGCAATCCCTCGCTTTAGCAATGAAATGGATGGAAGACGAATTATATAGATGACATTTCGCCTAATTTAGTTAAGCATGATATGTATATGGTTGAAAAATAACCATATAGCAGAAGATAAAGAAGAAATAATATAATTATAAGTAGTACATAATTAAAACAATATCATCGCTAATTATTCATGGAGTGACCAATATGGCGGAAGATACAAAGTTGCCAACACATTATCGCTTATTAAGTACATTAAAAGCTGTCGGGCCTTATCTACGTGAGACACAGTGTAGTGAAGGACGTTATTTATTTGATTGTTTGTCCGCGTGCGTGAATGATAAAAAGTCGCCAGAAGTACGAGAGTTTTGGGGTTGGTGGTTAGAGCTTGAACAGGATGAACTCAACTTCAAGGCGAAATATTTTGTAGGGCGTTATAATTTAGAAGGGAATTGGGACGCTGTTTCTATACCTAAGAAAGCTATTTCAGAAGTGAATAGAACTCAAGATGACTTTCACAAAAAGCTGACCAAAACGTTAGAAGAGAAGTTTCAAATGACCGTTGAACTGCATAAAGAGTCTGTCGAGTTTGTTTAAAGGTAGGTAAATACCTTCTCTTTGTATAAAAAGGTGCTTTTAGCACCTTTTTTTCTTGTGAAAATCAGCATTGATTGTTAAAACATCAGGTCTTATACGTTTTTCTTATCTAAAAGTATCATGACAGCGAACCAACAAAGCGGAACCTCAGTTCAACCTAAAACAGTGGTTGTTAAACTAGGCACTAGCGTACTTACTGGTGGAACCAATGCTCTAGACAGAGCTCACATGGTTGAACTAGTGCGTCAATGTGCGGAGCTAAAAAAACTCGGCCATTCAATTGTTATGGTTTCTTCTGGCGCTATTGCGGCAGGACGAGAGCACCTAGGTTACCCCGAACTCCCCAACGCAATGTCAAGTAAGCAACTGCTCGCGGCAGTCGGGCAGAGTCAGCTCATTCAGGCGTGGGAGTCGCTGTTCGCGATCTACGGATTGAAAATTGGTCAAATGTTACTAACACGAGCTGATTTGGATGATCGAGAACGTTTTCTAAATGCGCGTGACACCATCAATGCTCTGGTTGATAACGATATTATTCCGGTTGTAAACGAGAATGATGCCGTTGCGACTAGTGAAATCAAGGTGGGAGACAACGATAATCTCTCCGCGCTTGTCGGCATACTTTGTGGTGCGGATAAATTGTTATTGCTGACTGATCAGAAAGGTTTGTTTACCGCCGACCCACGTAAAGACCCGAATGCTGAGCTGATTAAAGAAGTGCGCACCATTGACGCGACGTTGCGTAAAATTGCAGGTGGCAGTGGGACGACGTTAGGCACAGGTGGCATGGCGACTAAGCTGGAAGCGGCAGATATTGCACGACGTGCGGGCATTGAAGTGATCATTGCAGCGGGAAGTGCAGAGAACGTTATTTTCGATTCTCTCAGCGATGTACCGCAAGGAACGAAATTTCTACCTCTAGCAGAATCATTAGAGAATCGAAAGCGTTGGATCTTAGCAGGTCCTGCTGCGGCTGGAGATATCATTATAGACAATGGTGCTACTCGAGCTGTTGTGACGAAAGGAAGCAGTTTGCTCGCAAAAGGTGTGATTAAAGTCAACGGAGAATTTGCTCGCGGTGAAGTCGCTCGTGTGATGAATAATGAGGGTGAACTGGTCGCTCGTGGTATCACCAGTTACTCAAGCTCAGATCTTGCCAAT
>NZ_MCWZ01000044.1 GCF_002877365.1 Vibrio sp. 10N.261.55.A7 | reverse complement strand
AATAGGTAATAGGTAATATATATGATGTTTTTCAATATATTGTATGTATAGACTTAAAAACATATAAAAACAATGATTGTGGCGGGGTATTTTTTCCAGTAATTTTGCGTAGAGCCTCGAATATTTCCGATTCCTTTTTAGGGAGTTAACTCGAAATCGCCTCTATAGTGCTTCAGAAAGCTATCAATATGTGGTCATTATTATTCAGTCATCACAACTCATAAATTAGGATGGATAGAGATTTCCTTTTAACTGCGTTGCTTGATTTAAGAAAATATCACCCGCAATGGTCATTGCTTCATCATTTGCGTAAAGCACTTCTGCGTACCAGTTACCGGCACTGCCACCCAACCTAGAAAGCGCACTTAACTCGCCTCACGAACACACATTGTCATAACAAACACACATTGCGCCGCGTTTGTGACACATCCATCTATCAGCATCGCTTTATAATTGACTCACTTAAACAAATACACGCTCATACATGGAGAGACTGATGAACTTTAAAAAAATCACACTGGCTATCACTTGCGGGCTAATGATGAATGGCGCAGCACTGGCGGCACCCGCTAAACCTGATGTTAAAATTGGCGTAGAAAATTGGCTTCAAGCCGACGTGAATCAATGGACATTTGTTAATACTAATCAAATTATTCCTAGCGCGACAGTCAGCCGAGACTTTACACCCGTGGCCGATTTTGAGTCAGCATTAACCAGCATGAGTGATCTTGAATTTGTAGGCAAAGTCGATAACAAGCAACAAACGATCACCATCAACGATTACCTAGAGCACACACGTACAGATGCATTAATCGTGATTCATAAAGGCAAAATTGCCTACGAGCAGTACTTTAATGACGTTGAAGATAAACAGCGCCATATTTTGATGTCGGTGACTAAATCATTCATTGGTACCGTGGTTACTGAGCTAATAAGCCAAGGTAAGTTAGACGAACAAGCGACAATCGGTTCAATTGTCGCGCCATTAAAAGGCACACCCGTTGGTAAAACAACGTTACGCCAAGTTCTTGATATGACCGCTGGCATGGCGTATTCGGAAGATTATGCAGACCCTAATGCTGATGTGTGGGCATATATTTCTTCCATTGGTTTAATGCCCATTCCTGAAGGCAGTACCGCGCCAACCAGTATTATGGATTACTTAAAAGACATGCAGGTGAGTACGCCAGCAGGCGAACAGTTTAATTATGTCACGCCAATGAGTGAAGTATTGCAAGCCGTTATTGTTGCCGCGACAGGTCAGCAATTTAACGAAGTATTAAGTGACATGATTTGGTCGAAAATTGGGGCTGAACGTGATGGCTCGATATTAGTTGAATCAACACAACAAGCGTTAGCAGGCACAGGCTTAATGCTAACTGCACGTGATATGGCGCGCTTTGGTCAAATGATTTTAAACGACGGTTACTTTAATGGTCAGCAAATTTTATCAACCAAAACAACCGACGATATTAAGAAAAGTGGTGATGTAAGCAAGTTCGCTCACTACGCTGAAGAAAATGCGATGCAAGGTTTTTCATACGGAAATCAGTTCTGGCATACAGGCAATGAAAACAATGCGTTCACTGCCATGGGAGTGTTCGGGCAATACATTTACATTGATCCAACGGCCGAGGTCATTATCGTGAAACAGTCTTCTGATGTTGCACCACTAACACCTTACGCAGCCAAAAATGATTTTATTGCGCTAGATGCTATCGCGAACCATTTCAACAAAAAATAGTAAGACCAACGCTATGTCGCGATAAGGGCAAACAATACACCTTTATCGCGACGTAGCATGGCTTTGTGTCCTAAATCAGGGAACGCAATCATCAACTCACGATCTGCTCAGTTCATTCAAAGACTTAAACAAATGACCAAGTCTCGTTACAAAACGACTAACTGAAAACAACTAACTGAAAAATAACCAAGCTTTAATCAATCGAGGGTCACTGACATTCTGGATTAATGAAGAAACCATTCAACGTTGGAATCAAACCAAGCAAGGTAGTCGATGTGAATGAACAGAACACGCAAGCCACGGGGTTTTATCAGCACATGGGTTTTAGCGTTGCATCACGCTCACCTCTTGATTATATGGGAAAACCTTTCCGAATTTTACACATGACACTCTAACGCTCGGTTTGTCGTCAACTTTATGCTAGAAGAAACGCCCAAAGCGGATAACTTTGGGCGTTTCCGTTTCTGCTCGGTTTTCGTACCTGCTAATTCACACTAAGCAAGGTACTGTTGAAGCCGTTTCGAGCGACGAATGACGAATGCATCCAGAGCAAAGACCACCACAATTGTTAACCCTGCAAGCGGGAAGCAGATTCCAAGAATCACGACCATCATCAAGCCAACGCGCCAAATTCCCTCTTGTTCGAACCTTGCTGGTACGCCCAATTTCGCGCTGCCGTTTGGTCGCCGAATCCACCACATCACAACGCCAGTCACCGCAATCGCAATAAACGACACGCAAAATAGAGCGTTCAACAGTTTATTCACGATACTGGCATCGCCTTGGTGCAGCGTTGTGCCAGCCGCCATGAGCTTGGCAATGGTTGAGTAATCATCCCATGACACATCCATTAGCAACTGGCCGGAATACTGGTCAAAGTGGAGGGTTCTATCCTGCCTTGGGTCAATAACATCACCCGCCATCGAGTTCGCAGCAGCGGTAAACACGCCTGTTTCCCCCTTTGGCAAAAACACTTTGAAACGAGTCATTCCTTGCTCTTTAGCCAGAGCGACTATTTCATCGATAGAGACAGAATGAAGATCGTGTTGCGCTTTCTCGTCTGTTGCTTTTGCATTGTCTTCCTCACCGTGGCTAGCCCCATGCTGTGAGTGGTCGTGTGATTGAGGTTTGGATTGAGGCAGTTCCGCCAGTTCTAAGTTCCACGGCATCTCTTCTTCACTGCCATGATTTAAGCTTGCGTGATTCTGACGAGTGCGATTCTGGCTAACTTGAGTCAGGCTCGACTCTGGCTTTTCGCCCCAGGTGTAAAACGTTGGGAATGTATTCCAACCCTGAACCATCTTCGAGCCCCATACTCCTGCCCAGGCCAAACCAGACAACAAGAATAACAACAATATGACCGACAAAACGCCACCCAAATTCGAGTGGAGATCGCGCATCAGCACTCTCGTGCCTGATGCCATTCGAATCTTCAAGAAGCCTGATTTCGCGGCGTTGTCGGTCGGTAACCAGAGATAAATCCCCGAGACCAACAACAAAATACTCAAACTGGCTGACACCTCAATCAGGTAGTCGCCCCAATCTCCAATCAGAAGCGTGCCATGAATGTCATTCGCTAACTGATACCAGCTGTCACTTCGGTCTATTTCACCGAGTACCTGTGCAGTATACGGGTCAATGGTCACGAATATGGATCGACCGTCTTCAAGCCGAATGCTGACTCGGTTTGCGGTTTTAGGGTCGTTAGAAGCCACAAATTGAGTGATAGTTGCCTCGGGGTACGCTGATCGAACCGCTGCAATTTGAACCGATGCCAAGGTTTGTTCGCCTTGAGGCGTGATGGAAAGAATCTCGCCATACCGCGCATTTTCTATTTCGTCATCAAAGAGCATGACAAGGCCGGTAAGACTGAGCATTAATAAAAAAGGGACAACAAACAGCCCCATATAAAAGTGCCAGCGCCAGGTTAAAAAGTAACGAGATTTGGCTATAGCCTTAGATTTAGATGACTGCGATGAGCCATTTGCTGATGGAGTCTGAGCTTGACTGCCTAACATTGCAATTTCCTTTTGATGAACACCGTGCATAGCGCCCATTAAAAATGAGCCTAATCAACGCACCGCGTTTAGACTTTGAGATTATTTTGGTTGTCTAGTTTTAAGTCACTAGTTTCTAAGTAATGAGTTTTAGGAAAGGTGCAGAAACGGAGGGGCTCGGACTGGTGCTAATTGGTAACGGGTGCTTTGAACAAAATCGGTGTAAACATCCAATGTATCAAACAGATGAATAGATAACGGATGTACTGGCGCTAAAGAATCGTGGTGAAAAGGCGAAAAATGACCAAAAGGACACGGCTTACCGTGTTGAGTTTCCGGCTTGCCCTCTTCAATCTGAACCAGTTCAAAACCATTGATAGTACACAGCGTGGCCCAAACACCCGCACTTGCACCATGCGCATTAATAACAGGCATAACGCTAACAAGTACCCAGCATAAGGTACTTGCTATTAACATTATTCGATTAAACCAGCCTGAACGCATCATTCACCCACTCAATAGAGAGGCGCAAAGATATAACAAAAAGGCAACAACCTCTCCTTGGGATGTCTTGTAGTTTAACCAACATCATGAATTTTCTGAGAATCGGTCACGAATCACTCGTGAAACTCAATGCTAGAACAACCTAGCGACGTTCGACAACCGCACTCTCCTAACCAATGGCGACGTTTAGGAAAGTCTCACGAACGAGTACGCCGGCTCTCTATGCGGTAAGATTAATTGAGCGGGTTCTCACTCAGAAACTTGGCGAGCTTCTGACGATTCTCTCCTTCCAATGTTCTCAGTGGTAAGGGCAAGCTTGGCGTATCCGTGAGGTTTTCTAACTCAGCCGCCGATGCAATGACTCTCAGGCTGCCATTATTCTTCCCATACTGATCCCACAAAGGCTGCAATCGCTCAGATAAATGTAATGCCTTTTGAGCATCACCTGATTGAGCGGCGCGAGTGATTTCCAATGCTGCTTTTGGATACAAACCACCAATCACGGAATACCAAACATCGCACCCCGCGTTGAGGCCACTTGCTGCAAACCCATCTCCACTGACGCCAATGGAAACGTTAGATGGAACGATTGACCGTATGTGATCAACTCTCGCTTTTGCTGCCACCGCATCAAGTGGAACGCCTGGGATTTTTATCGAGCGCACGTTTTCCAACTGAGATAGGCGAGTGTACAGCTCATCACTGAACTCAAAATGCGTTGTTGCAGGGTTATCGTAGACAACAATAGGCAAGGACGATGCCTGACTGACCGTGCTATAAAGTTGATAAACCTCTTCCGCAGACAATTTTTGGTAAGACATCGGCGCAAGCAATATCGCGCTTGCACCGTGACTCTCAGCATGTTCAACAAGCGCTAACACATCTTTAGTGCGCAAGGCACTAACACCAATGATGACAGGAACGCCCTTTGCGTTTTTAATGGCGAGTTGGGCAACGTGCATGCGCTGTTCAATTGGTAGGTACGCGTAACTGCCCGTTGAGCCTAATACGCCTATCGAATCTACTTCAGCCCGCACCAAACGCTGTACCAAGCGAATAAATGCCCCTTCATCAATCTCTTGTTCATTCATTGGGGTTAAAGGAAACGCACTCATCCCTGAAAACATACTGATACTCCCTTACAAAGTTCATTGGCCTCAATCTGATTTAAAGGTAACATTGTCTCAGACAAAGATAAATATTGTCATAGGACAAAAATGAAAATAGATGGAAAAACAGCATTAGAAGTCTCCGACAGTATTCGAAAATTGGTGCAAGAAGGTGATATTCGCGCAGGGGATACACTGCCTCCTGTTCGTGAACTTGCTGAGAAGCTGGGTATCAACCGAAATACCGTCGCGCTTGCCTATCAGAGGCTAGTGAAATCAGGTACAGCTATCACTCAAGGGCGTTTAGGCACTCGAATCTGCGCTCCACCTGAGGCGGGAGAACAAGAGGGCCTGAGTACATCCACAACATTGACTGATTTAGCCGATGGCAACCCAAATCCAGCTTGGTTACCCAACCCTCAAGATCTGTTGGCTGAATGTTTGCCTAGCCCGCACCTCTATGGTGATGAAACGGTATTGCCCAAACTTCGTCAATTTGCGGAAGAGACGATATATCCGGATTGCCCTAACCATGCCGACATTGAACTGACGAATGGCGCAATAGACGCACTAGAGCGGTTGATCGCGGCGCATTTGGTCTCTGGTGACAAAGTTGCGGTTGAAGACCCGTGTTTTTTAGGCACCACGAATGTGCTTCGCCTTGCGAACATACAAGCCATAGGCGTGGATGTAGACAAATCGGGTATGTGCCCAGAGAAGCTCGAACACGCCATTAAACAAGGCGCAAGAGCCGTTATTATCACTCCTAGAGCACACAACCCAACCGGTTGCAGCCTCACTCTGTCACGCGCAGAGGCGATAAAGAAAGTACTTAGGAAACACCCTAACGTGCTTGTGATCGTTGATGATCACTTCTCTTTACTTTCCGACACGTCCTACTATTCCATTATTCCTGACGCCACCACTCACTGGGCGCTCATTCGTTCAGTGTCGAAATTTTTAGGCCCTGATCTTAGGTTTGCCTTCCTCGCTTGCGACCGTGCAACCGCGAGTCGACTAAGAGCCCGTTTAGCGCCTGGAATGACTTGGGTTAGCCGAATCATTCAATCCATCGTGCACGTCAATTTGGCATCGAACGACACACTTGCCCTAATTCAGCAGGCACGAGAAGACTATATTCTTCGCCGAAGTACGCTCTGCTCCGAACTCGATAAAAAACGCATCAAGTACATTTCTGGTGGGCTGAATGTTTGGATCCAGCTACCTAAAAATGCGAGAGACGTGACTCATGAGTTAGCACAGCGAGGTTGGTTGGTCCGTCAAGGCAGTGCCTTTCTTTTACAAAGCAAAGTCGAGGCCATTCGCGTCACCACCTCTAAGCTTGAACAAACTCAAGCGACAACGTTCGTTTCAGATTTAGACGCCTGCCTTAAAAGGCGATAGTCAGTACAACTTGAGTGACCATACTTTGGTGAGTGAAAAGTTAGGATCTGCCCCGCTGCTCTCGTCAGCGGGATCAAATAGGCAATAAGAAAGTAGAAGTGCTTTTCAGTATGTGAGTTTAAATGGAAGTTTAGCGATTTATGAATAAACAAGATCTGTCGAAAATGGGAGCGGCTCGCGTTTCCAAAACCATTGTTAATGGCGTCCCTTGCATCCATAAGCAAGGAGCTACAGATGTTGAAATAAACTTCTATAAAGTGGCTGCTTCCAATCTTCATGGAATAAATACGCCCAGATTAATTCAGATAAATAACCAAGAGCTATTTATCGAATATATCCCTAACCGAATTGCACTCGCGCCTCGAAGTTTGAGCAAAGATGAACGGTAAACTTTGATATATAAAAAGGAATAAGCAGCAAAGGCCAGACCTGAATCTATTCAGCTCTGCATAGTTGTTCAGTTAAACGGAGAAGCTTCCGTCGACCAAGTCAGACTAACTTCTAACGATATAAGAGCGAGACTAACGTATTTTTCAATTATCCATAAATACCTGACTCCTATGGATAAATGACATCTTAGTGGGCCGGACAGCGCTTTAGAACTCTAATAACTCACTCTTCCTGAGCTGAGCTGGTGTGAATCCGCTGATTGATTTGATAGCTCGATTGTAGTTCGAAACATCATCGTAACCCATTTGATAAGCGATGGTGCTCACTGGTTCGTTCGTTTCCGTGAGTAGCTGTATACTGCGCTTTAACACGGCATTCTTTTTTATTTCTTTAAACGAGGTGTTGTGATCTTTGAAGTAACGATACAGTGTTTTTGTTGTTACACCGAAAAGGCTGGCTATCCAGTCCATAGTAAACTGAGGAAGGTGACTATAACTCTCGGCCAGAAGCAAGATTTCACCGATATCACGGGATTTTAGAGAGCGGCTTGTCATAGGCTCTAAATCCTCTACGTCGGTTAACTCTAAGCTTAAAAAGGGTTGACCGTAGAGAACGTTAGTTTGAGGCAAAAGGATATCTGCAAATATTCTTCCCTGTCTCTCTTCGGTCATAACATTCAACCTAGAGGGTTGCCATTCACGTCCTAGCCAGTTTCGACATAAATGAAGTAACAATGCTACTCGAAACCACTCATTGATGTTTGCTCCCGGATAGGATGGCTTCAAAGCGCCTCTATGACACCAACTCCACGCCCCTGTAACCTTTTCTAGCCAATAAGAATTTTGACGACTGAATCGATGCTCATTAGTCATTAAGGATTGCAAAATGCGTTTGAAATCTGTGCCTTGTTTTATTAACCCCCACCGCCCATCAATCACACTTTGGGCCGTGTTCTGGCCTACGATTAACGGCATTTCATCGTCACACAAAGTAGCCATTTTACTGAGAAAAAGTGAGAAGTCTCTCATGGGTATCCATGTTTCGGATCTTAAGTTTTCACTTGGCAAACGAAACTCATCCGCTACCTCTTTCCAGCGAATCCCCTTTCTATCAAAATAAGGTATGTAGAAAAGAAGTGACTCCGATGAGGTAAGTATCAGGGGGGAGTGTAATCTGCGCATTGCTTTACCACTCAAACTAACTGACTAAGAAGTATAGCTTGATTTTTCACATCATAGCAATGCACCGCATTCTTTCCCCATAGAAAACCTCCTCATTAAAATGTTTCACACCAGAGCTGCAATAAGTAAATCTCAACATCTTATTTATCAACCTTGAAGCCTAATACTGTTCCTTAGTGAATCGTTCTTTTGGGTCGAAAGGTCAGAGAACTGAACCCGCTTTTATTTCATTTTTATCCCGACTTCAGGTTAGTTAACAAGGTTTACAGCATTAAAAGCTGTAATCTAATGCAAAAATTACACGGTGATTATCACGGCTATTAGAAGCAGATCTATCATAAGATGTGTAGTTATACTCAACGCCCGCCACTAAGTTCTTTCGAACAGTCCACTTCAGGTTGGCTATCGCAAACTGGGAGCTTGTAAAGGTATCGGATTGCCCTTCTAACTCATCGGCTTTCCACGCACCGTACGCGAAAGTTGATTTCAGTGTATCTGCCCATGAGTGGCTCACAGATGTCCATAAAGCTTCTGACTCTCGAAGACGAAACTCACTGGTTTGAGGGTCGTATAATGGCCCCGTATTACTAACGCCAAGAATGTAACGATCGTTTCCATAGCTGTTGAAGTACGCGACTGAGAAATGATTTTCTTCATCAAATTTAATACCTCCGGATAATTGATAACCCCATCCGATATCATTAGTCGTTTCGTTTTGCTGAACATCTTTCGTTGTAATTTGATTCACAACACCAGAGGTACGGATCCAGTAATCTTCGGTGTTCGTTTGCAAACCAACTATGAAGTCAGGGTAGTCTGAACTATTGTCTAACACCGTATTTTCATCGTCTGTTTGTACGTGGTTCAATCCACTTTCCAAAGCAACATCATAACGAAAAGTGCCAAATGTTTGAGACCAACGAACCATAGGTTGACGATTGAACACAACCCCAGTCAACGTCGGTTCTAAGACTGTATCTGGTAGACGGTTCATATCCATCAAGGTTGACCAAGTTTGACCTACGGTTAACGATCCATTGCCGATCCGCCAATTTACGTAAGCTTCACGCATTCGCAAATCCATCTTGCCGTTGTTGGCACCATTAAAATCAAACGATACAAAAGATTTGACCGACTCGTCGCCTTCAAGCTCCGTGTACGTACCCAAATTAAACCTAGTGAGAGTGGTATCAATGGCGATATTGCCATCATCATTTTTACCAAAAAGGCCGTTTGCCGTATTATTGACACCTATACCAGAAACATCGCTATCAGCAATTACAGCACCAAGAATTTTCCCTGACAGCTCTACATCAGTGTTTTCTGTTAGTGCACCCGTGGCAGCCTGCGCTGATATACTGAGACTTGCTGTAATCAACATAGCAAGCAGACGTGGTTGTAGGGTTAAGTTTTGTGTTTTCATAGAATAACTATTTTAAATAGAATGGAACTGTTCTCGATTACCATGATTCGTCCCCTCCTCTGCTTCTTAATAGCAGAAGGAGGGGGAATGCTGTTACTACTCGTCGGTGAGTTGTTTCGCCGCTTCGCGTAAGTAACCTGGAATCAAGTCTGGAGTCAGGTAGACCGGTGAGGTTGAGAAAGCGACACCCACTACGTCACGTTCTGGGTCAACATAGAGGTTTTGATAGAGGTTACCGTGTTTAAATAGCGCACCATCTTCCCACGCAGCATCCCATTGGTGTGTGTTGTAGATTGGCATATCTTCACCAAATGAAGCTTTCACCCATGAGTGCTCGATGAAATCACCCGCTAGGTATGCTTCGTGGTTACCACCTTTTTGTATCTTCTCTAGGACTTCTTTTGACACTACTTGCTCTTTAGATACCGTGTCCCAGCTTGGTGTAAATAGTAAGCCGTAACGAGCTAAGTCATCGAGGCGAGTGTTAATCAAACCATAAGATACGGCGTGGCCTGCTGGTGATACATTGATTTGTGCAGAAGCGCGCGCACCGATCTTAGACCAGATTCGATCTTCAAATATTTGTGTGAATGGCTCTTGTGTGATGTTTTCAATCGCAACACCTAATACTTTTGTTATTGTTGAGCTGTAGCGTGCCATTTTACCTGATGGTTCACCTTCTAAAGGCACAACATCGCGCAGTACCTTCATCTCATCTTCAATCACGCCATCGGCATTCTTAACATTGAAGTCGGCCGATAGCATACGTTGAAATACAGAACGAGGATTTAACGTGTTAGCTGCGTTTTCACTGATATCAAGCCCTGATGCCATGTTCATTGCATCTAGCATGATCACACTATCCCACTCGGTGCCTTTTAGCTCTGGGACATACTCAGTAATTGGCTTAGTCATATCCACTTTGCCTTCGACTTCTAGCATGGTCAGGATTGTACCCACTGAAGACTTAGCCACTGATGCCCAAAGGTGAGTATCGTGTGGATGCATACCAGGGAACTCTTCATACACGACTTCACCGCCTTTCAGGATCATGATGCCTTGCACACGCGTTTTTTCGTCATGGATGTACTCTTTCAAAGAAACCGATTCTTTTCCGCCACCCATAGTGAAAGTTAAGTCGTTAAGAGAGCTATCAATGTTGCGCTTTAACACGCTAACTTCACCGTGTGGCATCGCAAGCTCTGCTGGCATGTATTTTGACATGTTAATCGCGTAGTAAAGTGCATGGTCACCACCCATTTGCATGTGGAAGTTACCAAAACTTTCATTCGCTTCATCAATAAATTGTTTGTCAAAGCCTTCTTTTACTTGGGTTACAGGGATAACAGGTTGTGCTCCAGGTTCTGCGAGTGCTTTTTCGAGTGGACTTTGTGCACTGGCGACATTTGTTGTAAAAACAGAGGCCAGTAATAGCGCAATGTGATGTGTTTTAAGATTCGTTCTCATGATGTGTACCTAATTTGATTAAAGTAAAACTAAAGAAATGAATTGATGCTGCTTAGAAATAGAACTTGTAGTTGGCCCAAACTACGGTGTCGTTGATTTTTTCATCGATAGAACCGTTTTTGATGGTGGTGTTTGTGTTAATGATTTTGATTTGGCCCCAACGTGTTCTGTCGTTGTTGAATGGTGTGGACATTAGAAAGTTTGTATTGAGTACAGACATGTCTGCATCACCCGATAGGTAGTTGTATTCCGGATATAAACCAAAATATGTACCGTCATCTCCAGCGGTGTAGAACATATACAGTGCAGCAGAGCCACCAACTGCAGCTTCATCAGAAATGTTTGTAATTGCCTTAACTTCATCAGAAAACTCACCGCCTAGCACGCCTAAGCGAGGGAAGATGTTAAGTCCCTTAACACCAGAATTAATTGCGAGTGTCACACCCGGTGAAACCGAAGTGAATAAAGCATTGTCGATCACGTCGAGTGAAGCGGCGACTTTCGGAACTCCCGTGTTCCCAGTGTTAAATACATGGAAGTACTGCAAGCGGCTATCTGAATAATCACCATTTTTGTCGATAGCAGCCTCTAAGGTAAACATGCTCGTTTGGCCGTTATCGAAATTGATATCACCCGATACAGACCCTTTAAATCCGCCTTTATTGCTCATTGCAACATACGCTGAAGTACTGGTCTCTGTAAGGTCTGATGGATCTGGTGTTTTCTCTCCGGCAAAAGCGGGAAGAGACGCTATCATAGTCAATAAAACAGCGATTGATTTTGCATTTGTCATCTTTAAGTCTCTAAGTTATCGATGTGGGTATGACAAAATCCGTTTGTTGTAACCTCAACCTCTGGGTTGACGTCTTTAGCTCCGTCCGATGCATGTATATTAGAGTGGTCTGAGAAATTCATAGAGGTCATTTTCGGACATATTAAAGGTCATTTTCGGACATCCATATTTCATTGTTTAATGGAGGAGTGATTAGAAGTGAATACTCTGGAGATTGAAGCAGCGGGTATCGTTTTAGAGCTAAGTTTGCAAAAAGTCACAACGAAACTTGGCGTGCTGAGTGCTGAGTGTTGAGTGTTGAGTGTTGAGTGTTGAGTGTTGAAGGTAGGTTTACTCTAGCCTTGTTAAAATCAATTCTTGATTTCAGTGTCGAAAGTTAACTACTGGAAACTGCAGTGGCACTAAATGGCCACGTAAGCTTGAAGAAATCTGGCGAATCAGAACTAGCCTTGAAATTAAAAAAGAAGAATTCGGCAGGTAAGAATTGATCAAAAGAAACGGCTAACGTACCGACAAGATAAGCCACGAGCGCTAGCCCCGACGACTTGTACCATTCTTGAATTACTGTGTAATAGGCGCCAGATAGAGTAAATCGCGAAGAGATATCTAAGAAACTATGGCAAGAAAGCGAGCCAAATAATGATCTATCTAGAAGCCATATCTACCAATTGCGTAGCCAGCTCGATAAGCCTTTTCCAACACCAAATCAATGACGAGCCGACTAGCACTATTAAGTGCCAGCACGTATGTCTCCTTCGATGATAAGTATATGGCCATCTGTAAAGTAATCGTGCTCCTCATCATGCTCAATTGGCGCAGTGGCGAGTTGAAAACGAATTGAATGACCTGATAATTGTTTTATCTGTTGAGCGAGTAAATCACGCTCATAATCAACGTTGGGGTCAATGCTATGTAATACAGTGACAATCCCAGAGTAGGGCGTCAGTTGTAGCCCATTGTCATAACTTAACGCACCAACCCATACCTTCTTTCCTGTTGACAGATCGTTGCCGTCACCTAGCCATGTTCCAGCACTCCACCAACGAATATGACTGCGTTTCATCAAATCTCCGGGTAACTGAAAGACCATATTTTGAGGCTTACCATTCCAAAAAAGATCCGATACTGGTGGTATTTTACTGTTTAACAGATCCAGATAATCCTCCCATTCAATATTATTTCGCGAAAAGGTTTTATTTTCTATCCAGCCTAAACTCAACATGGCAGTGCGAGGTGTCTCGCCTATGTATATAACGTTGATCGCCTGAGCGTCATAAACAGCTGAACGACCGGGAAACGCTTTGAGTGAAAGCTCTTGTACAGAAGAGACTGTTGTTTGAGGCGACGATAAATCAAGCATTGCAACAAGATCATCTGCGCGTAAGAAGAAATGAAAGTAGTTTGCGAGCAGTGCAGCAATGGTAAATAGAACGCCTGCTTTCAAGCTGAGCCAGCGCCACTTATTATAAAAGCCGATGATGATAAAAAGAATCGTCGAAGCAATGACTAAAAGACTGTATAGATGTTCTTGACCAAACAGGAGAATATCACTAACAAAAGAGATGGATTCAACACCATAACTCAGCAAGTACCCCAAAATGATAAACTGCCCCACACCAAGAATAAGCCCGATGCCAGACAAAAAAGTAAAGCGTAGGCAAGGTATTCGGTTTACTCCCGCTAAAAATGGAACAACCCAAGCGATAGGCCCAAGAAGGCGGGAGAATATCAAGACGGAACGTTCATTTCTAAACATGAATAATCGGACTCTAGCAATGGTCTTGCGAGATTTAGGCAGCCACCGAGTAAGCTTCCGTTGAGCACCTTTTCCCATTGCCCTTCCTATCCAATAACTGGCCTGTTCACCAATCCAGCCTCCGGCAAAAACAAGTACGACACCTAACCATACGCCCTGGTGCAATTGATAACCTGCAGCAATCAAGAACGGCTCTCCGGGAACAAAAAGATTTGGACCAATTAGTGCATCTAACATCGCACCCATAAATAGGCTTATCATCCCTAAATTCAATGCATCAGAAGTCATCTAGTTGCATTTCCTTTGTGCAAATTTTGGTCAATGACTTTTCACAGAAATAGCCGATTATTTGCCTACGAATTAACCATGTTTAGTAAAAACAGTGGTGTATTATTAATGGCAAGCGGTACTAGCGTTCGTTGTAGTGACCAAATTTGTATTCCATCTCATTTTTTTTCATTTCACCCAAGAAGAAACGGCGAAGGTTGGCTTTTAAATAGGTAAGTCCTGTTGTTACTATGCCATCTTGATCTAATCTTCTTGGGTCAAAGCCAAAAGTCGAATTTAGGAAACGAAAACGCCACGTTTTACTCGCTCTTTTTACGTAATCACAGTCTTCACACAGGACTATTTCTTCATCAAATCCATTCAGATCTTTGTGGGCACGTTGAGTGGAGAAAATGCAGGCGCCAACAGCGGTTGGGTAAAAAAACTGTGTGATAAATAGGCCAATGTTAAATAGCACATAACCCAACTTATGAACCAAAGGGAGAGCTTGCGAACCCATATATACACCAGCAACTTCTAGTTTTTTACTGTTTAGTTGGTGCAAGGCATCACTCAGAAAATCAGCTCTAAGCCTGACATCGGCATCTAAGAATAATAGGCGTTCATAATTGGCCAGTGACGCTCCTTGATTTCGACCTAAGCTGACTCCACGGTTTTTCATTTTATGAACGATCAAATTCGGTAGCATTGATTCATACGTTTGAGCGACATCACAGGTCGCATCATCACTATTTGAATCGACGAGAATAACTTCGAAATCACGAAAATATTGATGGCTTAGATCGTCCATCAGGCGAGCTATACATTTTTCTTCATTTAGGGTGATAACGACAATACTTAATTTGCTCATAACGTGGCTCCAAAGTTAGTTCTATGAATGTGTCGCTTTAGACGTGGGGCTTTCTTGGCAGCTAGAATAGTTGGATTACTCTCAAGGCCAAGCTTTCCATATGTTTAATAACTTTCCATATGTTTAATAAAATACCCTTTCATTATCGACTTCCGTTGTTTTCACAAAATACAAACATCAAGAATTAAATAACGACGTAATTCCTTTAAAACTATAAAAAATAATAAATTCCACAAGCAACCATGGTGTTTTTATAGGAATTTTAAATTCGAGTTAGGTAAGCAAACACACTCTATATTTATGGCATAACACCATTACCAACAACAAGAACAAACCAAGTAAATTATCAATAATTT
>NZ_MCWZ01000043.1 GCF_002877365.1 Vibrio sp. 10N.261.55.A7 | reverse complement strand
GTTTTCTACTGCCTTGATCATGTTTCCAGAGAGGTCGGGTATTTATAATTAATTGAATGCGTTACAACTAACGAAAACATAAATTGACTGGCTTTTTCGCGTAGTAAAGCGAGCACGAAAATGGAGAGAAGAGTATGAAAGTGAGTTTTATCGGTTTGGGTGTCATGGGCTTTCCAATGGCGGGTCATTTGGTTAAAGCCGGTTTCGAGGTGACCGTTTATAACCGTACTCAAGCGAAAGCAGATACGTGGGCCACTCAGTTTTCAGGAAAGGCGGCGACCAGCGTCGCTGAATGTGTTTCTGAAGCCGATGTTGTGTTGTTATGCGTAGGCAACGATGATGATGTGCGCAGTATGGCCACCAGCGAGTCAGGCGCGCTCTCTTTCATGAAAAAGGGTTCAATCCTCGTTGACCATACTACAACCTCTGCATTGCTCTCTGAGGAGCTAGAACAAGCAGCCAAACAGATGAATGTTCAGTTCATGGATGCGCCAGTATCAGGCGGGCAAGCCGGCGCTGAAAATGGTGTGCTAACCATTATGTGTGGTGGCGAGCAAGCGCTGTTCGATTCTCTTCAGCCAGTTTTTGAAGCGTATGGTAAATCTTCTGTTCTCATGGGCCGAGTCGGTCAAGGGCAGCGCGCCAAGATGGTGAATCAAATCTGTATTACTGGGGTGTTAACGGGGTTGTCTGAAGGTCTTATTCTTGCTGAAAAATCAGGGCTTGATATTCAAACGTTGGTGGATTGCTTGAAAAATGGTGCAGCTGGTTCGTGGCAGATGGAAAATCGCGCCGTCACTATGTCTCAAGATAAGTTCGATTTTGGTTTTGCGATTGACTGGATGATCAAAGATTTAGGTTTTTGCTTGGACGAAGCGCAGCGACAAGGTGTTTCGCTGCCATTGACTGAGCAAACGAATGAACATTACAAAGCGTTGAGCAAGGCCGGCGATAACCGCATGGATACCTCTGTGTTGATGCGAGCAATCAAGGCCCATTCTAATCTTTAAGTCGCTATCACCAATGTTGACGTAGCCGATCCCATCAAACCAGCCAACTCAGTTGGCTGGTTTATCGAACCGAAGGATTAAACGCCTTTATTTCCCGATTGGAATCTATTGCTGCGTTGATTTCAGCACAGACTGGATTGTCTGTTGTGCATTTTGATAATCAATACCAATCTCTCTTACTTCCCCTAGATTTTCGATAAAGAGTGAAGGAAAACTATTCCCACCAATCGAACGAGCAAATCCAATCTCCTTCAGCAAGGATTGATGTGTCTGCTCTGACACTAATGACGACTTAAATTTCTCTTCATTGAGACCAATGTCAGACGCCAGTTTTTCGAGGATGTCATTATCACTAGGGTTGAGAGCGTTGAGGTAGTACGCGTGCTGGATCGCGGTCAGCATGTCGATTTCTTTGCCTTGTTCGCGAGCAGCAAGTAGAGCGCGACAAGCAGGGTAGGTCGAGCGGCGTGGTGTATTGTTACGCCAGAAATCATAGTTAAACTGGGTGCCTAGGTAGTTTTCTATTTTTTTCCAGTAAGACGCGATCTGTTGCTGCATCTCTTCAGGCATAGGGACATCACTGTCTGGTGCTAATCCACCTAAAACATAACGGATATCTACTTGGTTAGACACGCTTAGCTTAATCTCTTCCCAAATAGGCTTATAGCCCCAGCACCAGGAGCACATAGGATCATACACGTAGTAGAGCGTCGGTTTTTTTGAAGAAGACATACTGTTCCTTAGCAATTCGTTGTGTTTACAGTGTAAATGGAGTGAGAGGCAAGATTCTATGGTTTCCCTCGATATTTTTAGTTTTGTCTGTTGTAAGAGGATGTAAGAAAACTAATACCTATAAAAAATAAAGAGTTAAGTGTTGAACTCTGAATGTTCAGTGATTGAGTTCGGTGAACAAATGAACGTTTTGCCTATGAGTATTCTGCAGTCTCAAAAATAAAGCTTTACATCTCTCTGGCTAGGCCTAATAATTACCGCGCTCTATTGTTAAGAGTTATTAATGAAACATCTAGTAAAAGAAAAACCCTCAGAGTATCTTCGTCATTGTTGTCATCCTCAGTGTTTCCCTTAGCTTCATAGAACCATTTAATAATTCAAACTTGTAGCGCATCGCATAATCGCGACTCACTTTAATTTTTGATAAGGGACAAATTATGTCTACTAAAACAACTGGCGTAGTAAAATGGTTTAACGAAGAGAAAGGTTTTGGTTTCCTAACTCAAGACAACGGCGGTGCTGACGTATTCGTTCACTTCCGTGCTATCGCTTCTGAAGGTTTCAAGACTCTAGCTGAAGGCCAAAAAGTGTCTTTCGAAGTAGAGCAAGGCCAAAAAGGTCTTCAAGCTGCAAACGTTGTAGCTATCTAAGATTTTAAGTTGGCGTAAGTGGTAGTTTTACTGCTTACGCTACTTTCTAAGTTCAATTTATAAACGATCTTTTCGACAATATTCAACCTATCCGCAATACCCCGATCCAGTATTCTCCGATACGTTCCTTATTTCTTTCGTTACATCCTTATAAATTATTACCCCTGACGCGCACTACGTTTTAAAGAAACGTTGATTTCTTTCGATCGTGTTTTCGTCACTATTACAAAAATAAGGACAATTATGTCACGTTCTAACGGCCGTAAACGCTTTTGGTTTAAACAAAGCAAGCAAACACCGATATTCGCTAAAAAATAGCTGAGCTAACCTCTCATGCCTTACTTGTTTGTAAGGAACGCTCTGTGACTAATCTAGATTATGCTCCCTAGATTAGAACTGGGCCAATATTTAAATGGTTAGTCTCTATGCCTCATGTTGGCAGTTCCAGCACAATTCGAATGAAGGTTCATTGACCTCTGAACAGTGTGCGCAAACCCATGTGGATGCACTTTTAGTGGATGTCATCGCTGCAATCGCCTCGGCAGCCTTGTCATAATCAATATCGTTCACAATCCATAACTCCGGCCAACAATCGAATGCAGAGATTTCGCCAATCGCGCCAGTTGCAAATTCATTTTTAACAAACGTTTCTATTCCCATTCCTTCAATAATGTTCTTGGCATTCACGATTAGAACGTGATTTTCGCAGGAATAAATTTGCTTCATACGTGTCCTTTTGGGGGTGATATTTAATGCATTCCTGATTAAGACCGCTCAGAACGTTAAAAAATTCAAATAACGTCGAACATTAAGCGTTCGATCCCTCAGGAACAATCATTGGGAGATCGGTACAACCGTACTCAATACCGATTTGGCTTAACAAGCAGGTAAGCTGTCCGCGGTGATGAGTTTGATGGTTGAATATATGCTGGCAAAACTCACCAACATTCTTTTCAATGACTCGTCCATCTGTCGTGGTATAGCTGACCTTCTTAGTGCAGGTCTGAATCTCAAAATCTTGGGTCATATTCACATAGATTTGGTCAACGTCAGAGCGTAGCTTCTTTAATGACGGTATATCTTTGACAAAAGTATCGTTCACTCGGGTCGCTTTTGGTAAGCGCCTCCTGGTTTCTTGGTCTAGGTGAACGATCTCGTTGCTGATTAACCGCTGTAGCATGATGAGATCCCCAAAGAGAATATGATTCCAATAATCCATGATAGTCGGGAAAAATGAGCGAGTGTCTTGATTAAGCTGTTGTTCCGTTAGCTGCTCACAGACGTCGAGTAACTGTGCATTCATGCGTTGGTTGTACTTTGCCAGCATTCTAAAGTTAGAGGGTAGGTCCATCATTTAAACCTCGTGTTGCTAATTATTCTGATTACAATGTGGTTAAGGTTGAGTATCCAACACTTTTACGCCTTCTGGAATGTTATACCAGCTTTGTTTTTCACTCACCCAAACATGGACTGTCGGCTCAAAAATGGTGTCATCTTCTAGCTCGATAGGCTTTAGCTTCAGCTTTAATGTGGTTTGATCGGCCGGGTTGTAGTGATAGACGCGGTTTCCACATTCAGGGCAGAACATTGCATTGTTTTGATTACCGCTGTCAGCCAAGCGAGACCATTCTTTCATTTTACCCTTAAATTCAATGGCCTCTGTAGGGAAAATAGCGGTGACACTAAAAGGGCTGGTAGAGAGTTTTTGGCACTCTTTACAGTGGCACGCGAGTACAAGGTTTGGTGCTTGTTTTATTGAATAGGTTAACTGCCCACATTGGCAGCTGCCGGAAATTGGATAGTTCATTGCTCATATTCCTTTATTTTTGATTTATATTTTGGAACGATATTTGTTAATCCACTACGACAGCGGTACCACTGGCCGAAACCATTAACATGCCGTTAGCTTGTCCGAGCACTTCGTAGTCGATATCAACGCCGACGACCGCGTTAGCCCCTAACTCTTGGGCTTTCGTTTCCAGCTCTTGGAATGCAATTAAGCGCGCTTTTTCTAACTCTCTTTCATAGGTGCCAGAGCGACCACCCACCATGTCTCTAATGCCAGCGAACATATCCTTAAATAGGTTAGCCCCCAAAATAGCTTCCCCTGCGATGACGCCCTTATACGAGACGATTCGTTTTCCCTCTACAGACTGAGTTGTCGTGACGATCATAATGATTTTCCTTCTTCGTGTTATTTTTAAGTATCAAAATCGCTTTTATACGATTCGCGTTAATTGAACCGATCGCGAACTTTGATGGTTTATCATTCAATAACATGCACGCTGAATGGTTCTTTTTCAATAAGATTTTGGGCGAACAACAAAGTTAGGTAAGTGCCGGAAGAAAGAGATCTTTGATTGGAAAGTGTTATGACGTGGATGACACACAGGTTAAAACAGGCAGCATTGAGAAGCACTATAGGGGGGGAGGAGCACGTAACGACCCAATGCTGCTTGAGAGACTTAGTATGTCTTCCAATTTGCTACGAAAAAACAGTCAATGTTAAAAAACTGAGTACCTGTTTTTGTAAATTGGAGCGTGAGATGGGCGGTAATAAGTTGTTTTTTAGATAAATGAGGAAAATGCGCCATTAAAGTCTTCTGCTTTAAGTGAACACCTAATTCGCTATTATAGGTAAGATTACCCTATTAGTGATGCTGATTATGAGGCGAGGCTTGTGTCTGATTTAAACCTATTACGATATTACGCGCGTTTAACACCTATGGGGGTCGGGGAAGAGATAAAAACTGCTTTGGTTGATGTTTCTGAATCTCTGTTTACCAGCCTACGTCATGCTCGAAATCTGCTCAATCAAATGCATGACTTGGGGTGGCTAAAATGGGAGCCGCAATCCGGTCGTAACAAGCGTTCAAGCTTGATACTCAATATAGAATTAGAGTCGCTTAAACGTCAGCTGGCAGCCCAGCGAGTCGTGGCGGGTAAGTTTGAAAAAGCGCTCGAAATCTTGGATAACGACAAAACAGAGTTTGGCCGATTATTGCAGAGCACATCTGGGGCTTCCATGCATGAAGGGCAACTTCATATACAGCTGACGTATAAACGCTCATTTGAGCGCTTAGTGCCTCACCAGCTTCAGCGCAGCAGTGAGCGGTATCTACTGCGTCAGATATACTGCTGCTTGGTTTCTAGCGATAGAGATGGACGAATAGAGCCTCAACTGGCGCATCATTGGGAATGCAATGATGACCATCGAGAGTGGACCTTTTATCTGCGTCCTGGGTTGACCTTTCATGATGGAACGTCGATTGATGCAGCAGCTATTGTCAACTTGTTTACGCAACTTTCGATATTGCCAGAGTATCAAACTGAGCTGTCTCACCTGTCTAAGGTATCGTCAGAGCAACCGTTAAAAGTTACCTTTACTCTGACTGAGCCCGACCAAGGTTTTGCTGGGTTAATATCGGGTGTTCGCTATTCGATACAGCCTGTTGGTCAACTCAGTCTGCATTCCGAATTGGCCGTTGTGGGCAGTGGTCCATTCGAAATTATTGAACACTCCCATGAGAAACTGCATCTACAAGCGTTTGAGCGATATTACGCCTGCCGAGCGCTCACCGATACGGTGACCATATGGCGGCTTGGTGAGCTTAATGAATCCAATAGGATCGAGACAAACCAATTAGCGACATTGAGTGATAAAGAGTGCCATCACTATGTTGCTTATAGCGTTGATGATGGTGAGCGTGGTGACAATGATAATGAGCACGGTGTTAGGCATAGCCAGATTGAAGATGGTTGTATGTTTGTACTGTTTAATCAGAGCACCCAAACACGCTTAACTGCGCTGCAACGACGGTATCTGGCCAGCGTACTCTCTTCTGAAAATGTGTACGATGAGATGAAAGCGCTTAACAGTACATTTGGCTGTGAAGTTGCTGGGAATATATTGCCTATGTGGAAGTCAGTATTACGGCCATTCTGTACAGAAACGGCGTTGCCTAAGGCTCTTTCCATCGCGGTTTATGATTATTCTGGCCTAAAGAACTGCGCGTATAGTATACAGTCACTGCTAAATAATATGGGTGTTGACGTTGTAGTGAACACTTACTCTTACAGAGAGCTAAGTCAAAAATCGCTGAATGGTGAGTTATTAGAAGAGATAGTGCTCACCAATATCAACTTGGATGACAATCGTCATGCTTCCGCTTTTGGGTGTTTGTTCAATAATCCGGTTTTACACAATGCGATAGGGCCCGTTGCCAGCACTTGGTTAACTCGGTCTTTGTCCGCATTACGGAGTGAATCAGAATTAACAGCATACCTTGATGACCTGGATCCGATAGCGTCAACATTGATCTCTGAATATTTCTTGATGCCGTTATTTCATCATCGACAGACGTTACGATTTGAGGGGGTATTAAAAGATGTTGCCTTAACCAACTGGGGCTGGCCTGACATTCGTAATGTTTGGTCTGCAAGTTAACACAATGTCATTTATGTCACAAAATTAACACTATCCTGTCGGAGAGCTGAATGAATGTGCCAGTATGGAAGTTTGTTATGTTTGCAAAGTAACCATAACAAGCCGAATACAACTGATTGACATTCAAGAAGATTTATCACTAGGGTTTCAATGACGACACAACGACTCAGAACACGATTTCTACCTTCATTATTTTGCTCTCTATTTTGTGCTTCTGCTATGGCTGATGAAACGAACGTTAAGCCACCTCTTCCTAGCGTTGATTCGATTAAACCGACAGTCAAAGTGGAAAAAGGGCAAGGGTGGATGCAACTGACCTCTGGTGAAGTGCTTTTAGGTAGCCTTATTGGTACGGTTCAAGAAGATCAAAACTCCTACGAGTTAGCGCTTGAATTTGACAGTGATGAACTTGGAGATGTTGAAGTGGACGTCGAAGACATTGCTGTTCTGCAAACCGCTGATATCTTTCGTGTTCGTTTGGCCAACGGTGAAACTCATGAAGGCCGATTAACCATTATTGATGACAAACTGACGATTCAAAATGATCGCTTGCATGTGTACCCAGTGAGTTTGATTATTTCGATATTCAGTCGCGTTGAATCTGAGCTTGAGCGCTGGGAGACGGACTTGTTTCTTGGGGCAAACTTCAGTAAAGGCAATACCGATGAATTGTCGATTTCCGGTGAGGTGAATGGAAAGCGGCAAACCGTCTATTCAAGAACCTTGCTGAAATACCTCGGGAATGTCACTCAATCCTCCGGAACGAAAACCGCTCAAAATCACCAGTTCGACGGCTCTTATGATATATATTTAAGTAACCGGTTGTTTTTCAGGCCAATAAAAGCCGCGCTAAATAGCGATAAGTTTCAAAATATTGATTATCGAGTCAATACTTCTACTCAGTTGGGTTACTTCATTATTGCTACGTCGGATGTGGAGTGGGATGTGTCTCTCGGGCCTGGTTTCCAATACACCAAATTCTATACCGTACTTGAGGGTGAGAGTGCTTCAGAGAATAGCCCGACGGTGGTCTTTTCCTCAGATTTTGAATATGAACTGACGAAAGATATCGACTTCAGCCATGGCTATGACCTGAACTGGGCAAGTAATGCCTCTGGTGGTGTGCGTCATAGCAACAATTTCAGTTTGGATATGGAGCTGGTGGACGATTTAGATTTTACGGTTAAATTTATTTGGGATTATATGTCCAATCCTAAAGTGGGGTCTGACGGTGAAGTGCCGGAAAAAAATGACTATAAGCTTAACTTTGGCCTCACATTTGACTTCTAGAGTTTGAAGCATATTGCCCAACCCTCACGCCTTTTACTCGCCGGAAGTAGTTTGGAACATGATGCGAATAGTGTCTATGGTTAAAGCGGTCATACTGGGTTTTAGATGATAGTGCGACGCAGATATGGCACGGTTTTACCTGATTCACTTCACAAGAAACAAATCAGCAAAAGGAATGGTTATGTTCAGTAGAATTAGCATCGACAAGAGTATGTTCGTTGGTTTGATTGTCGTTGGGTTCGCCCTATTCGCAACTTGTGCCGTGGCGTCTGATGAGGTGATTTCGTTACATCAGAATGAGGATCTCGCGCGAGAAGAAAAAATTGAGAACGCGTTTATTCAGGTTAACGTGAGTTTGGATCTTCATGGCATTGAACAATCACTGGATGCGACAGGGGAGTCTCTGAATGCGCTCGCGGAGTCATTGAATGCCATTGCGGAGAGCCCTGAATTATCGTCAACTCAACAGGGCAATATTGAAGCGACAATGGACAACGTGAATCAGCTTATTAAAGTGTCTACGCTGTCGCTTGAAAAACTCCCTGTTGCCTTGTCTGAATCCAAGAAAGTCGTCGGTGAAAAGACGCAGTTATTTCTTGATGACGTGGCGTTTAAACTGATCGTTATTACCTCTCTTGCAGTGCTGGCCTTGTTGTTCATTATTGGGTGTATTTATTGGTTGCTGTTGAGACCACTTCAATCAACGGTTCTAAATGCCACAACCAACGTCGCTGAAATGGCTCAGGCGTTGCAGGTTACAGCGAAAGCGGTGGAAGTGACGACTGAAAAGCAACAAGCGATGTCAGAGCAACTGTCTAAACTGACCTGACCTGAACTCAGTCACTGTCGATCACTAAAGAAGGAATTAGAATTAAATGAAAAAATCAGTGTTTTCTATGGCGGCATTTCTATCCGCGCTGTTTGTTTCCGGGTGCACCACTTCAACAGTCCCTCATCAGCAAAGCCCACTGGATTTTGGCGTGGTCAGCAGCGGCGATGGCCAACTTTTCCAATCAGTTTCAACCTTCGCTTGGCATGAATTGTCAGGTACTGCGGTTGTCAAAGACAAACAATTAGCGCAGAACGCCTCTCAGCTTTACCACGCATTAGTTGAAGCGCAAATGTTAGACAAAGGCTACCGACTGGTTTCAAACCCTCTTGATGCGGATGTGTTAATGATCGTGGCGATTGCACAACAATCAGAGATTACGGATACGGATATTTTTGCGAAAACGATGCTTTCAACGGGGATTCTTCCGGTGGATAAAGATGGGGAAGCCGTTGAGAAAGGCTCTTTATACGTCGCTGCATTTTCTAGCCACGCGGATTTGCAAGACGAAAGCGTGCAACCTATTTGGAAAGCGTTGGCTCAAAGGCCTATGGAAACGGACGTTGATGAAAAGAGTCAGCAATTACTCGCAGAAAATTTGGTGCATCGTATGATGGGGACAATACCCACATTGCAACCTTGATTCGGAAAAGCCGTAGTTATTAAAAGCCGCAGTTATGAAAAACCATTGCTATGACAAATTAGTAGTATAGTGATTAGAGTAAATAGTTAAAATGTAAATAGTGATAGTCGCCAAGAGGGTAAGCGAATGGAGTTAGTGTGTAGCAATGATCAAATATTGGCACAAGAGCAAGCGTTGAATGCTAAGTTCGAGCAAGCTCAGCATCAATATAAACGCAACCTTTCGCCTATCTACGAAGAACGTATTGAATCACTAGAGCGTTTGAAAACAGAACTTATTTTAAATCAGAAGAAATTGGTGGCTGCGCTCAGTGAAGATTATGGTTATCGCTCTGAGTTTGATAGCACTATTTGTGACCTTCTACCGAGCGTACGACATCTTGATTACACCACAAAGAAACTGAAAAAGTGGATGAAACCTGAGTCTCGTTCGGTGAGCTCAATTCTAATACCGTCGAAAGCGCAAGTCCATTTCCAGCCAGTCGGCGTCGTTGGCGTTATGGTACCTTGGAATTTCCCTATCGTATTGAGCCTAGCGCCTATTGTGACGGCCATCGCGGCAGGAAATCGAGTGATGGTCAAACTCAGCGAGGCGACACCCCATACGAATGAGGTTCTCAGTGATGTTTTTTCTTGTCTCCCTGAACATGTGTTCACCGTTCAAGGGGATGTGTCGATTGCCTCTCAATTTAGCGCGTTACCCTTTGATCACCTTATCTTTACCGGCTCTACGGTGGTCGGTAAGAAAGTGGCGCAAGCAGCCGCAAGCAATCTAACCCCAGTGACATTGGAGCTTGGTGGAAAGTCGCCTGTGATCATTGGAGAAGATGCCGATTTGAAACAAGTGATTGACGCGTTAATGCTCGGAAAGTCGATCAATAATGGTCAAATCTGTGTCGCTCCTGATTATGTCTTTGTCCCTAAAGAAAAAGTATCTAAGTTTAGCGCTCTGTATTTAAAACGTTTTGAATCCTTATACGGCGAGAAGAAAGGCAAGCGTAAGCTCACCAATATTATTAATCAGGCTCAATACGCGCGTTTACAGCGTTACCTTGATGACGCCAGAGCCAAAGGCGCAAAGATCGACACGATTGAAGATCCAAACCTGACGGAACGCCAAATGCTACCGCACATCGTGACGGAATTGCGAGAAGACATGTTGGTCATGCAAGAAGAGATCTTCGGGCCTATATTGCCCGTGATTGCCTATGACAATGTCAACGAAGCAATAACGTTCATTAATCAAAGATCAAGACCCCTCGCGCTTTATCTGATGAGTGACGATGAAGCGTTGCAAACTCAGGTGCTTCGAGAAACGCATAGCGGCGGTGTGTGTATCAATGATTCTTTGTTACACGTTGCCTTGGATGATGCGCCTTTTGGTGGCTCAGGCGACTCAGGGATGGGGCGATACCATGGTATCGAGGGTTTTAAAGCTTTCTCAAACAATAAAACAGTTCTGAAGACACCCAGTTGGTTGCCTCGCAGCCGAATAATGTTGAAGTGGCGAAACTTAGCCCAGAAAGTGCTGAATCTGATTTTCATCCGTTAATGAGTACGATGGCCTACCATCATGGGTGAATTGCATTGGACGCGATTCATCACCCCACCAAATTAAAGATGCGGAGACTTCACGATAAAGCCTCTTATTGAATTCACTCGCTTGAAAACGAAATCGTATTCCCCCCTTATTTTCACGTAACTCCCCCATTTGCCACTTTTTTTCCAAAAAATAAAGCGCTACCATAGAGCCGCTTGATTGCTGAGTGTGACGAAACTAAGTTGTTGCTTACGTTGCTCTCCGTTTATCCAAGTACACATATTTTATTTTTTATTCTCAGGGCGGGGCGAAATTCCCCACCGGCGGTAAATCTTACTCTCAATTTGTTGAGTAAGATCAGCCCGCGAGCGCTCGATACGTCGAGGTCAGCAGATCTGGTGAGAACCCAGAGCCGACGGTTACAGTCCGGATGAGAGAGAATGAAAACACACCAGTCCATGGCGCTCGATTTGAGTGTCAGTGACTGGTGCATTTCGTTTTGGATTTTTATCCCTCATACAGCCCTGATTCTGGTGATATTTAGGAGTCTAACCATGAATCAGTCCTCACTACTTGCCGAGTTTGGTCATCCCTTAACTCGTGTTGAAACTGCGCTTGAAGCCTTAAAAGAAGGTCGTGGCGTTATCTTGCTTGATGATGAAGATCGTGAAAACGAAGGCGACATCATCTATTCGGTGGAGCACCTAACTAATGCTCAAATGGCACTCATGATCCGCGAATGCAGTGGCATAGTCTGTTTGTGTTTAACCGATGCGCAAGCGACTAAGCTGGAGTTGCCTCCAATGGTTGTGAATAACAACAGTGCGAACCAAACGGCATTTACGGTTTCAATTGAAGCAAAGGTTGGCGTAACGACGGGCGTATCAGCTCAAGATCGCGTGACAACCATTAAAACAGCGGCTAACCCAACAGCGAAACCAGACGACCTTGCTCGTCCTGGTCATGTCTTTCCATTGAGAGCTCGTGCTGGTGGTGTACTCACACGTCGAGGTCACACGGAAGGGACGGTCGATTTGATGCAAATGGCCGGGCTTCAACCGGCGGGTGTGTTGTGTGAGGTGCAAAACGAAGACGGTACAATGGCAAAAACGCCAGAGCTGATTGAGTTTAGCCGTAAACACAACATGCCGATTCTGACGATAGAAGATATGGTGATGTACCGGACTGAAAATGACCTTAAATTGGCTTAGTCGAGTTTAACGTTAGAGATAAGCGCCTGCACGAAGCTATGCTATCTTCCCCTAGAATCCAAGACGGGAAGTGTGTAGGCGTTTTTATCTGTTCTATTAAGTGTGAGTCGCATTGCTTTCAAAGCGCTCAATCATGTACTCAATGAATGCTTGCAGGCGTTTCGGTCGATATCGGTCTTGATGATATAAAATCGAAAAATCAACACTGGGTATGTGCCAATCTTCAAACACATCCACCAACTCATCTCTTTTCAATTCAGATAAACAATACAGTTTTGGAACTCGAATAATACCATTACCGTCGACGGCGCTTTGCACCAGAACTCGGCCATTTTTACACTGTAAATGCCCTTTGAGTGAGATTTCTTCCTCTACGTTTTCTGCGTTATAAAATGTCCATCGCTTGACTGAACCTACTAAACATCGATGTGTGTTGAGCTGCTTGGGCGTTTTCGGCTGACCATGTTGAGCGAGGTAGTCCGGGCTAGCGTAGGTGCCCATGTCAACATTGATCAGCTTTCTCGCAATAAAGCCTGCATCTTCTATTCGCCCCATTCGAAATGCCACATCAAAGTCATCACTGATGAGGTCAATCCTATGGCTGCTGAAATCCAGACTAATGACCACATCTGGATTCATTTTCATAAATTCACTGGCGTAGCTCGCGACGAGTTGTTCACCTAAATACCCTCCGACACAGTTGACTCTGATCTCTCCTTGAATTGCATCGATGTCATCAGACACGGCAATGAGTGCTTGGTCGATTTGCTCTAAGGCTTGTTGGCATTGGAGATAAAAAAGCTGCCCTGCACTGGTCAGTTTCAATGTGCGAGTGGTGCGAAGCAGTAAGGTCGCCCCAATCTGCTTTTCAAGGTTACTCACCTGCCGTGATACATGCGAACGTGACACATCAAGTGCATCCGCGGCTTTAGTAAAGTTTCCAAGCTGGGTGATCAGAACAAAGGAACGAATATCCGCTAGGTTGATGTCATTAATCATTGCGCTCTCTTTTGCTGTACTCGGCGTGATCTAAAGTGACATCTTCATTCTATTGTTGCCATATAGCAACAGTGTTTTAACTATAGCTATATTTATCAACAATGAAATCTTTCTTATTATGACCTCACTGCTTACGAAGAAAGTGAATCTTCAAGGCTCAACAGTTATTAAGAGGCAAAAAAGATGGAACAATTAAACAAAAAACTCGTTGTGATCACTGGTGCAAGCTCTGGTATTGGCGCAGAGATTGCCCGCCACTTTAGCCAGCAAGGTCATCCAATGTTGCTGCTAGCACGACGTGTAGAGCGCCTAGAGGCAATGAATCTACCTAATACACTCTGTGAGCAAGTGGATGTGACAAATCAAGCGAGCTTTGAAGCAGCGATTGAAAAGGCTGAGAAACAATATGGCCCAGTAGACTGTTTGGTCAACAATGCCGGTACCATGTTACTTGGCCAAATTGATACCCAAGACAGCTCTGAATGGAAGAAGATGTTTGACGTCAATGTGCTTGGGTTGCTGAACGGTATGCAAAGCGTATTAGTGCCAATGAAAGCGCGCAGCAGCGGCACCATCATTAACATCAGTTCTATTGCGGGTAAGAAGACATTCCCAGACCATGCGGCCTATTGTGGGACTAAATTTGCGGTTCATGCCATCTCTGAAAATGTACGCGAAGAAGTGGCCGCTTCAAATGTACGCGTGACAACGATTGCTCCTGGCGCAGTTGAGACCGAGCTTCTTTCTCACACCACTTCTGAGGATATCAAGCAGGGTTATGATTCGTGGAAAGAAGATATGGGTGGCGTTCTCGCGGCGGAAGACATTGCTCGCGCGGTAATCTTTGCTTATCAGCAGCCACAGAGTGTTTGTGTTCGAGAGATTGCGTTAGCGCCGACTAAGCAACAGCCATAGCAATAGCCGAACATAAAGGCCACCGGCCCAGGCATAGCAAGGCCTTAAGTGCGTGAAGTAGGGAAGGTTAACTTCTTTACTTCACGCACTTTTGTTTCCGATGTAAAAAGGAGGAGCATCACTCTTGATGAAATTGGATTCATATCTTATACCTAAGGAGTTAGTAGCTAGACAAAACAGGCTGAAATATGACATCAAATGTAGAAGAAGTGCCTCAAGAATCGATAGAACTGTCTAATAAGAATCATGATGCCATTCAGCAAGATAGCGGAGGGCCTTCTGAGGATGCGACCAGTAACTCGGCGAGCGTGGTCTATGGTGAAGATGCGTTCAATCGTGTTAATCCACTCAGTGATGTCGCTTTTGTCATCTCGACCCCCACCGGAAAATCGTTAAAGTGTCGCTCTAAATTCATCGGTATTCATCCTAATAACCTACTCGTTTTAGAAAAGCCCAAAGTCAGCCCTCAAGATTTTAGCGTCTTCTTCCAGCGAGGATACTCCATAAAGGCATGCGCGATTGCTGAAAAAGGGTCTGGGGCGAGAGTCTACTTTAAAAGCAAGATTGAATATGTGGTTGAAGCTGGACCTGAATGTTTAGTATTGATCACCTTACCTAAGGCAACGCAAATGGCCGCAGGGCTTCGCTCAGATGCAAGACTTGAGATTTCACTGGAAGGGTTGCTCGACCCAGAAGGGCACAAATATTTATGCCAGATTAGAGATATATCGAATACTGGGTGTCAGGTGGTGGTGGACAGAGATACCAACAAGTACAAATTAGGCAATGTTATGGAGATTAAAATTCACGATACCGATTGCCCAGATAAAAGTGCGTTGGTGTCAGGTACGGTGAAAAATAAAAAATTATCGAGTCAGTATTGGACTTACGGTATTCAGTTTGATGAGCCGAGTAGAGGTGTGGCTTCTGAACTACTGGAAAAACTCTCATTTGATCAGGAAAAGCACAAGTTCTTGCTGTGACAATAATGCTAAGACGCATTGAAAGGGCACTGACAATGCCTGTTTTGATCTACAAACTAGTGATTTTTAGTCGAGACAGAAGAGCTTTTAATACAAGGATAATCATGATCAAAAAGTATTGAGCACTACTTGATTTCGACCGAATCCTTTTGCTTGAGATAACGCTTTGTCTGCTCTCCCAATACTGGAGTTCTGGCTCTCATCCACAGAGGTAATCCCAATACTAATAGTATATTGAATAGTCTCCTCTCCATTAGGCAACCCTGACGTTTCGACCCGATGACGAAGCATTTCACACAGATCATACGCGTGATTTTCATCATTGGCTTTGAACAGCAAGCCATACTCCTCACCGCCAAAACGCGCGAGGCTAATCGACATAGGTTTAGGAAAACAATTCAATATGAGTTTTGCGGTATGAGTGATTATTTTATCGCCAGACTGATGACCAAACTTGTCGTTGATCGAACGAAATTGGTCAATGTCGACCAATGCTAAATACACATTGTCATTTCCAAGCTGGCCATCGATTTCATTTCGAATCGCCATCTTATTATCTAAGTTGGTCATGACATCTTTACTGAGCATTTTTTGGTTCATCAGTAGATTATTAAGCGACACTTCAGAGAAATTCCGAATCATCTTTAACAAGCTGCTGTGAGTTGGCATAAACATGGGAATGTAGATGATCGCGATCAGTCCCGAATTATTGAACAGAGGCATCACATAGTGGCGGGAGTTGATGTGAAGTTTGCGCCCTAAAGCATCAGTATTGCTTTTACCAAAGTAGTAAAACTCGTTAGATGAGTACTGTGAGGCAAGCGATTTGTCGGTAAGAATGACTTGCTCATTGCCATGAAAATCAATGGTTGTGAATTGCTCTGTCTCTTGTTTGTATAAGCAAAATTGCACACCACTATGATGACAGAATCGGTCGAAAATGGCTCTAAGTTCATGCTTGAAATCAGCGATGGTCTCTTTGTGATTTAAGATAGAGAGAGACTTGTTGAGCTGAAAAATCAGGTAGTTAACGATAACAATGAATAAGAGTATTAACGCAATGATCACCCCTGTTAACGTGAACTGGTAGGAGTTGGAGAGAATATCTGATCGGTTGGTTCCTGATATAAATACAAAGTTGAGTAAGTTATTGGCATCGTACACCGACATTTTGTGCTGGTTCTTGAAGTAATACTCAAAGGTGCCGTAACTTTGCCCTTGTTCTATCAGTGCCTTGATACCGGCTTGGTAACTAATAGAGTCACTGCCAATTCTCTCTGGGTCGGGGTGGAAAATCAGCTTACCGGTGAGTTTATCAACAACGAAAAGGTACCCTTCATCGAGGGTGCGCAGTCCTTTGAGTAGATTGGAGATATACAGAAGGTCAAACTCAATCCATAAAGCTTCGTGTTCATTTGTCTGATAACGAACGGAGAACACCCATCGTTGGTCACTAGTTTGGTATATGGGAGAAATCGAAAACGCAGTAGACATGCCAATGATAGGCCTCCAAACGAGTGTACTGAGTATATTTACATTTGGGTCTACTTGGCGCATCGACTCGTATTGTTTGGACTTGGGATTAACGAGAAGGATATCTGAGTAGAGCAGTGTGCTGCTTAATGCTTTGCTGGCTAATGTGTCGAATGAAGCGCTGTTTCTAGCACCTTGCAATAAATAGAGCTTACTTGTCGCGGCTTCTATATGGGAAGAAACAAGCAGTGACGCAGTATGGATGTTTGATCTAGATTGAATATAGGCTTTTTTCTCTGATGATTTCAGTTGATCATAGGCAAGGTAAATCATCGTTAAGATTATGATAAGAATGCACGGGCGATAGACGCGAATGAGAAACTTAGGTAAAGCCATTTATTGAGCCAGTTGACGTGGATATGTATTTTATGACGCCATACTAGTGCTTAATCGAAAGCATATCAATCAATATTAATCTAGTGGTAATTTTAATATTTGAGCGGTGAATGAGTTACACCGCTCACATTTTTGTTATTTCGATTTGGAGTGGAAAATAGCTAATGATGTTGGGGCAATAAGTACCTGCTTTTCATCAATTGTTTTGTGTAATTCATGAGAATCGGTATTACACACCATATTCCATGTCTGATCGCGATCGCATGGTAGGGTAAATCGAGCCGGTGCATTAATTTGGTTAATACAGTAGATCAATTCATCACCAGAGTCTCCGATCCCAAGATGCAACGATACCGAACTCAGTGTATTCCAGTCATCATGCTCCATGTAAGAGCCATCTATTCGTCGCCAAAAAATGCGGTTGTCATTGCGACTGTCTCCACTGAAGGCATGAATAAATGGCACCATAAACTGATGCCTTGCTTTAACCATGTCCGCTAACCAATCTTTAAAGGTTTGATGAGTCGCACTTTGTTCCCAGTTGAGCCAACTCATCTCATTGTCTTGGCAGTAGGCGTTATTGTTACCTTGCTGAGAATGTGAGAGTAGATCCGCGGTGAGAATGTGAGGAATCCCAAACGAAAACAAAAGACTCGCCATAAAGTTTCGTTTCTGTTTTTCCCGTAGCTCGACGATGGAAGGGCTTTCTGTTGGTCCTTCAACCCCGTAGTTTGCCGAGCGATTGTCTCCATGGCCATCTCGGTTCTGCTCGCCATTGGCTTCGTTATGCTTATGTTTATAAGAAACCAGATCCTGCATAGTGAAGCCATCATGATAGGTAATGTAGTTTACCGTCATGTTAAATGGCCAGTTTGAGGCGCTGTAGAGATCGCGAGAGCCCATTAATCGAGTTGCGAATTCTTTGAGGTACCCTTGATCACCTCGCCAGAAGCTGCGTGTAATGTCTCTTAAGCGATCATTGGTTTCGTTCCAACCTAGCGGGAAGTTTCCGACTTGATAGCCGTTAGGGCCAATGTCCCACGGTTCAGCAATGAGCTTCACCTCTTTGAGTACTGGATCTTGAGCGACCGCTTTGAAGAAAGCGGTTTGATTGTTGAAGTGTTCGCCTTCACGCCCAAGAGTCGCAGCCAAATCAAATCGGAATCCATCGATGTGGTATTCAGTTACCCAGTAACGCAGGGTATCCATGACTAAGTTTAGAGAAGCTTGGTGGCTGATATCAACGGTGTTACCACACCCTGTATAGTTGGCAAAATGCTGACCATGCTTTAGGTAGTAGGCTGAATTCAGCGCTTTGAGGTTGAAAACGGGTCCATCTTCTCCCGCTTCTGCTGTGTGGTTGTAGACCACATCAAGAATCACTTCAATGCCTTGCTTATGAAGCTCACGAACCGTGGTTTTTAGTTCCGTTACGGCGTCATTGTCAGCGTATCTTGGGTCCGGTGCCATGAATAGGTAAGGGTTGTAGCCCCAGTAATTGCACTTATCCATGCTGAGAAGGTGCGGCTCGTGCATACAAGCCGCAATCGGTAATAGCTGAATTGTGTTGATACTTTGATCGTTAAAAAAGCGGAGCATTTCGTCAGAGACTAATCCAAGATATTTACCTTGCTGCTCTCTCGGTACCTTTGAGTTGAGCTTTGATACCCCTTTCACATGAGTTTCGAATATGACGGTCTCTTCTCTTGCTATACGTGGCGGTTGAGTCTCTTGCCAATCAAAATCATCATTGGTGACAATACATTTCGGCAGTTCAAAGCTGGTCTTTGAAGTAAATGGGGGCTGGTAATAAAGAGGGGCTTCAATCGCTTTTGCATAAGGGTCAGAAAGAAGGTGTGATTGGTCGTCCACCTCTATAAGAAAACCATATTTTTGTCCTTGCTGAACATCTTCAACGAAAATATGTTTAATGCCCGCGTAATCTTCGGTTATGTCGTGAACTTGCTGTTGGTTTTGTTCATCAAAAAGAACGAGAGAAATAGTCGCCTGGTCAGGCGCATAAATAGAAAAATTGCATCCATGCTTGTTTAATGTTGCCCCCAGTGGGTAGGGCTTTGAACTTATACCTATCATTATTCTGTATTTTTATCTTTTATTTAGGAACTCTTAGTAAAAGACTTTGCCTAACAATGGTCAAGCACCTTGCCAATAAATTTTAAATGTAATTTTATTTCAGTTTTTTTGCGATGAGTTTAAAAAAGTTGAACTTGAACTCATTTTGATCTGTGAAAATGAGGGGTATTTGTTCGTACTCCCCCCTTTTTATGTGATCAGACCCAATTAATCAGCGTTAATCCACTTTTCTCCTCCTTTCTCATCCCCCCTAAATTAATTAAAGGTGGAGGACGCAGCACTACTCCTCCCTAGGTAATCTAGCCACAGTCGAAACAAAAGGGGCTCAGTCCCATCTTAGCGTTTTTTTAGTTTGGCCCATTTCTGCCTTTATGGGCTCGATTAAAAGTTAAGAAAAATAAAAACCCTAAATGGAGTTAATAATGAAAAAAGTAAGTTTAATTGCTGCTGCAGTGGCTGCGTCTCTGAGTGCTGGTGCGTTTGCAGCAGCTGTTGATTTCCACGGCTATGCTCGTGGTGGTGTTGGCCTTAGCGGGGAAGGTTCACACGTTACAACGGATAAGAAGAAAGTTGGTCGTCTTGGTAATGAAGATGATTTGTACGCAGAGATTGGCTTAAACGCTGAGCTATACAATAAAGATGACGTGACATTTAAGTTGGAGTCACTGGTAGCATACGGCCAAGCAGGTAACAATAACTGGGAAGGGAACGCTAACGCTCTACGTGTCATGAACGTTCAAGCACAAGGACTTTTCAGCGATAAAGAAGCGGTTCTTTGGGCTGGTCAGCGTTACTACCAGCGTAAAGATATCCACATTACTGACTTTTACTTTCTAGACACGTCTGGCGGTGCTGGTGGTGGTATCGAAAATATTTCACTTGGTGGCGGTAAGCTTTCTCTTGCTGTAATGCATGATGACGGTTCTCAAAAAGTAGACGACGGTACTGAGTTTGTATTTGATGCTGATCAGTGTACTGGTACAGGTACGCCAGCTGATGATTCTTGTTACAAAGAGCAAGCGAAAACTAAAGATGAAACTGTTTCTGGCTACACATTCGATATGCGTTACGCAGGAATCGATTTATGGGATGGCGCTAATCTAGAGTTAGCTTTAGCGTATGACTTCGCTTCTGAAGCAGAAGGCCAGACTGTTGCAGCAGACAATGGTGTGCTTCTTACCGCCGTTCTTGGTCAAGGTCTAGATAATGGCTTCAACCAAACTGTTCTACAATACGGTACAGCGGCTTACGGTCACCAAATGGCGACATACGGTGGTGGTGGTTGGTACAACCGTACTGACAACAACAATGACGCAGACGGCTTCCGTATTATCAACTGGGGTGTTAAAGGCTTCGGTGAATCATGGGAAGTAGGTCACACTGTAATGTTTGCTCAAGCATCTGATACGGCTGATGGTGACATTACTGCGTATAATGCGGTAGTTCGCCCAGTGTACAAGTGGGATGACCACATGAAGACTGTTTTCGAAGCGGGTTACTTTGCTGATGAAACGAAGAAAGGCGGCTCAACAACAGATGCGTCTGGTTCTAAGTTAACCGTTGCTCAAGCTTGGTCTGCTGGTTCTAGCTTCTGGGCTCGCCCTGAAATCCGTGTTTACGGTTCATACTTCATGGACCACGAAGCGAATAGTTTTGCAAACAAAACGGATGACACAGAGTTCAGTGTAGGCATCCAAATGGAAGCTTGGTGGTAAGAATTAAATCGTCCATATTTAATTTGTCCATACTTGCCCATCAAAATGGTTAACAAGTAGATAAATATTAAGCCGGCTTAAGTGTCGGCTTTCATCGTTGATAGAAGTGAGGTTTATATGAAACGATTGGTTCTTGGTTGCGCGATTAGCATGGCATTATTAGGTTGTGCAACGACAGAAACCGTTGTCTTCGACGCTGAAAATATTGAGCAAGTGGCTCAGAGCTATGCTCAGATACAGTGGGCCGAAGTCGAACCGACTAAGCGTATTAACTTCTCAATTAACGAGGCCAACCAGAAGTTTGAGTTACCGGAAGGAAAAAGTTCAATTGCTGCCTTTGACATTGATACTCAAGGTAAAGAACTCGAATTAGAAATCATCAGTCATTTTAAGAAAACCGTCTTTTACCCCAATGCGGTTTTGCTCAATGCTCAAAATCAAATCATTAAAACGTTTGTCACCGAAGATTTTGAATACAATCATGCTTATGGCATGGACGGCGACCGCCTAGTGGCTAACGTCAAAATACAACCCGTGGGTAAGCAACGTGTTAAGCTTCTTGTTTACACGACTCCAGAGCTTATCGATGGAGAATCAGAGGTGTTGCACCCAGTTAAGTTGGATGCCATTGCTCGTGGAAATTACCCGCCCGATGTACCCAATCCAATCATTTCTCATGCGGCATACGGAGAGCTGAGTATTGTTGCTTCGGTTGATGATGCGATTGTTGTTGAAGAGCCACTTACTGTTGAAAGCTCTGATACTGCACAGCAGAAGTTTAAACAAGATCTAGCAGAACAACAGCAACAAGCGGCAATAGAGCAAAAGGCTGCGGTGACCACGGTTGCCGTTTATGAGTCGGAAGTTGAGGGAGCTGCCCTAAGCGAAGCTCAGCAGAAGTTTTACATTTCGAGTATTGAAAACGCAGTTGAAGTTGGAATGCTAGACAAAGCACTCGCCCTATTAGATGAAGCAAAAGCCCTCAACGTTGAAGGCGCTCAAGAAGCCTTTATTAAAGCGGTCAACGCCAAGAAATAGTAACGACATCCATTCTAGAATTAGGCTCCGATATGGGGCCTTTTTTGTGCCCATTTCGTTTGCATGTATTCGAACCACAGCCCCTATCACATAAGACCATTCGGTATTCTTATTTATCTTGGTATGGCTCTATAAAAACAATCGTTGTGCCATTTTGAGAAAACACATAACCAATAAAAATATCAGTAAAAAATTGCACCTCACTTTATTCACACCATACTTACTTGGAGGAAAACGAACCTTATATGGAGAATTAAGGATGAATGTTCGCCTGACACACGCCCTTTACATGGGGTTTTCAGTCATCATAGCTACCACCTTAGTGCTCGCTTTCGTTGTGTGGTCTCTCGTTAATAAATCGGCCACCATATCCGCAGAAATAGAATCTGATGACGTACCAGGGGTTCTGGCTTATTTGAACGTTTTGGATAAAGTCGGAGACTTACAAACTAACGCCTTGGAGTATTTAAATGGAGAGGTAGATGAATATCAGAGCTTCCAAGAGAACGCCAAAGATTTTCATTATCACTATTCGATACTTCGGCCTTTAGAGTCGGGCAAGCCTTCGGACATCGAGAAGATGGATACGATTGTTAACCTTGCAAATGAATACATCAACACTCTAGAAAGCGAGGTTTTTAGTAAGTACAACCCGGCTGATGAGCAAATGGCGATTCAGAAAATCAGCGACGTGACGAAAAATGTGGGTGTGCCACTCGAACAATTACTAGATGAACTCAAAGATGGTGAGTTCGCTGATGCCTATAAGACAACCGATTTGAACGAATCACTCAATGATGATTTACCTGGTGTTCGTTATTACCTGGAATTGGTCGACGAAGCGGGCGACATGATCTCGTCCCTGAATGCGTACATTATGGGTGACCCAACCGCACGGGAAGCCTTCAATAAAGATGCAGGTTCGTTTTCTGGCTATTTGGAAAAGCTCAAACCCTTAGAGCAAAAGCCCAGTGAGATTCGAGACATCAATAAAATAGAACAATACTACTTCGATATCATTCAAGTCGCGCAGCAGGTATTTGACGGCTACAACCCATATTATAAACACTCCGCAATCCGAACCGTTGATGAGCTAGAACGCTCTATTGTTGGCCCTATTGAAGAGATACTTGACTCGTCAGCACAGGAAGAGCGAGATGACTCCATTAGTGCCCTAAAAATGCTCAATGACAACATGTCGACGATCGTTTTTTGGCTTTCCGTCAATGTTGTGATGGTGATCGCTGTCGGTGTGACTGTCGCTATGTTGCTTTCTCGAATGCTTAAGCAGCGCCTAATGGTGATATCTGATCGAGCCCAAGCCATAGCAAGTGGCGATCTGTCGGCGCCTTTGATTAATGAACAAAACAAAGATGAAATTGGTGACTTAGCTCGCGCGATCGATGAAATGCAAACGGCGCTAAAAGCGGTGATCTCCAATATTACGAATGTGGCGTCTGAAGTGTCCTCGTATACACAAATGGTGGACGAGACGAGCCAAAACGTGGCGACGGGCATTCAAGAGCAAGCCGATAAAGCAACCTTGATCGCCAGCGCAGTCGAAGAGATGACGGTTACCGTTAATCAGGTCGCTGATCAAAGTAAAGATGCGGCGCAAAACGCGAGCCAAGCCGGAGAAGAAGCCGTCAATGGTGGTGAGCTCATGCAAGAGACAGTGAATGGCATGAATCGTATTTCTGAGGTAGTCAATGAAACCGCGACGACGGTGGATAGCCTAGGCAAACGTGGTGAAGAGATCGGGAATGTCATCAAGGTGATCAATGACATTGCAGAACAAACCAATTTACTCGCTCTAAATGCGGCGATAGAGGCTGCTCGTGCGGGCGATTTAGGCCGAGGCTTTGCTGTTGTAGCAGATGAGGTTCGTGGCCTTGCGGAACGAACGTCAAAAGCCACTGAAGAAGTCGGGGGCTTGATTACCTCCATTCAAAGTGAAACTCGCCAAGCCGTGACAAGAATGAGTGAGGGAACTCAGTTGGTTGGAGAGGGCGTTGCACTTTCTAATTCTGCTGGCGATGCCTTAGTTCAAATTGTGGCTAGAGCGAAAGACGTGAATGGTATGATTGATTTGATTGCTATAGCAGGGAACGAGCAAGCGGTAGCAGCGCAAGAGATGTCTCGTGATATCAATGCGATTAGCCAGATTGCTGATAATTCGGTACGCAGCACACAAGATGGTGCTGAAGCTGTCAGTCAACTGTATCGTAAGGTCGAAGAGTTGGAACAGATGGTGTCTCGATTTAAACTGTGATGTAAAAAAAGTGAAAAGCCACGCAAATGCGTGGCTTTTTTATCTCATAACGAATCGTGCTAGCGAAACGTATGTCTTGTTAAACTTCTATGTTCAGAGTTAAATCTGAGCATGTTTTAGAAGCCTTTGATGTTCTCTCTTTCTAGCTCAGAGAAGTACTTAACCGTCTTCACTTTAAGCTCTTGCGTAGATGGTTCATCACATACAATCACTGATTTAGGGTGAAGTTGCAGTGCTGACACTGTCCATAGGTGGTTTACAGAACCTTCAACCGCGGCCTCTAGAGCAAGCGCTTTGTTGTGGCCTGTTACAAGAATCATGATCTCTTGTGAATCTAATAGAGTACCTACACCGATAGTCAGTGCGTACTTAGGCACTTGCTCGATATCGCCATCGAAGAAACGAGAGTTTGCGATACGAGTATCTTCAGTCAATGTTTTGATACGAGTGCGTGATGATAGAGAAGACGCTGGCTCGTTGAATGCGATGTGACCGTCGTTGCCTACGCCACCCATGAATAGGTTGATTCTTCCGTAAGACTTGATCTTGTCTTCGTAGCGTTGACACTCAACTTCGTTGTCTGCTGCGTTACCGTCAAGAAGGTTAATGTTCTCTTCTTGGATATCGATGTGGTTGAAAAAGTTTGAGTACATGAATGTACGGTAAGATTCAGGGTGATCCGCTGGGATGCCAATGTACTCATCCATGTTAAACGTCACAACGTTTTTAAAGCTTACTTCGCCAGCTTTGTGAAGCTCGATAAGTGCTTTATATGTTGCTAGTGGCGTACCACCCGTTGGTAGACCAAGCACGAATGGACGCTCTGCCGTTGGTTTGAAATCGTTGATGCGTTTAACGATGTGCGCTGCTGCCCACTTGCCTACTTGTGCTGCTTTGTTTAACGGAATAAGTCTCATTGTGTGCCTCGAATATTTGAATTTAGGATGCGTTGAAACATTAATTCGCATTATAAAATAAGTTTTTGCGATCTGCTATTGTTTTCGGTCAAGTTTTTGTGTTTTCTTTAACCACCTTTATAGAGCCGGCTCTTTATTGAGTGATTTACTAGAGCGAGGTCAAGAAAGCGTAAGAAAGCCTGGTATTGGGTGTCAGGGTTGCGACTCGTTAAGTCATGGCTTGAAATAGAGGCAAGATTTAACGTGAGTAGGGTTAGATATTTCTTTCATCAGTGATGCTGTTTCGAGTTTTTCAATCCATACTTTGACTGTCTTTTTACAAGGAGCGGCACGGCGATGGCTGGAAAAATTCACTCGACTGAAATACTGAACGCTTATGAGGTGATCATGGCTGAAGGTCAAGTTAGCTCGAATGGCAAAGTTCTCAATGGTGTTGAGGCCTTTGAACAAACAAAAGATACGCTCGCCCATCTACGAGGCGAAGGCGTTGAACTCACGTTACGTTCAACCCATCGCATCCACATAGAATACAACCAGGCTGAACACCGAGATAAATTCTTAGAAAAGCTTGCCATGTTAGCCAAGTAACTCTTTTTCACGACATTCGTTCTATCGCCGCGACTCTTTAGCCATCAAGGCTTTTCTGTTACCGCGACTATTTTGTTATCAAGACAATGGCTTGCATGGCGAGCTTTTATATTCGCATCATCTCATCATTGTAATGGCTAGGGGTGTTCCATCGCTTGAGTCGATTTTTGTGTTGAGTGGTTTAGATTTGATTGACTCAACTCCTCTTCTTCTAATGATAAATCGTCGAGCGAAACGTCAGTGTCGTAACTCAGAGCATCTTCCTGAGTGGAATAACGATGGGCTGATGGACGTTGGTCAGAGCGAGGTCTTGTGCTACTGCTCAGAGAGTGGAAACGCTTTTTACCACGAGTCAGTTGAATGTACTTCAGCCAGACTTTTTCAAGCTTAGATTTTGCTTTTTGTGGTGATTTTAGCGCTTTGACGAATTGCTTTTCTTCGGCATTCTCTGGCGTGATTTCGCCTGATTCTAAGGCTTTCATTGTGTCGCCATAAAGAGTGAGTAGCTCTTCTTCAGCTAAGGTAAAGTCCCCTGATTTCGCAAATCCACGAGGAAATTTACTATTGTCATAAAAACGCTTCTTTCCGAATCTAAATTCGATGTCAGACATAACAGCCTCTGTTTTTTACACGGGTGATCGTGTCACGCATTGGATTAGTAGTTAGCACAATGAACACGTCATTATGTTTATTTCAGTGCCTAATTTTGCTGAGAAATATGTCACCAATATTGCAGAGAGAAGAAAGATAAAAGACAGTGCGTCAATTCTGGCTTATGTCATAAAAGATGAAAAAAATGCCCTTGAGAAGGTTGGTTATTTCAGCGTAATAAACTAGGGCCTGTTGATCTTTCGAGATGATTTTTGCAGCAGTTTGTGGGTTCTTTGGACAAGGCAGAGGTTTTGATGTGTAGCTAGCCTACATGAGAAGCCGATAACGCAGTGGAAAGGAGCCACAAACACTGCCCGAAGGGTTCGGCCGAAATCGTTTTATACTTTGTTAAAGAGTATTTGCTTAGAATAACTAGGCTAAAGACTCTTTGCCGCGCCTAAAACGATTTTATCTCGAACAAAATTTAACCGAGAAAGATCAACAGGCCCTAATGATAGAGCCCCTAAAGTTGACGGCTGAAATGGCTAGAAGCTATGTCAGGATACGTCTGGAATTTGTCATATCATTGAGTTCCGAAAGTGGCTAATCTAAATTGGTTATTGTTGTTAAACTGGCTGTATGGAAATTAAGCAAGGCAAAAGAGATGGCGTTATCCGAATATTCAATCCTGACCGATGAACAATGCCAAAGCGCACGTATGGCGCGCGATCCAAGGTTTGATGGCCAGTTCTTTATCGCCGTGAAAACAACGGGCATCTTTTGTCGTTCAATTTGCCCCGCTAATTTGCCCAAGGAGCACAATGTCGAGTATTTCTCTGATAAGGCTCAAGCGCTCAGTGCAGGGTATCGCCCTTGCTTGCGGTGCCACCCTGATAGCGCACCAAACTCCTGGGCCTGGAAAGGCGTGGAAACCACCTTCACCCGAGCCAGTCAGTTAATCGACCAAGGTGCCCTATTGACGGGGGATATTGAGTCATTATCGGATCGGTTAGGCATCAGTAGTCGCTACCTACGCCGTTTGTTTCAAACCTACTTGGGTCTCTCACCAAAACAGTACGCTCAGAATCATCAACTCATGTTTGCTAAGCAGCTTCTGCATAATAGCAACCTCTCGGTGACAGACATCGCTTTCGCCAGTGGTTTCAACAGCGTTCGTCGCTTTAATGATGCTTTTAAAAACACATTAAAATTGACGCCAACGCAGGTGAGGAAACAGGAGAAAGCCACGTGTTTAGAAAACACCATTCTCCTTTCTTATAAGGGGCAACTTAATTGGCCTCATATGCTCAATTTCTATCGGCTTCGGGCAATAGAAGGTGTTGAGACTGTAACGGAAACCAGTTACGAGAGGGTAGTATTGATCAACGGCTCACATGCATGGTTTAAAGCCGAGTTAATTGGAAACAAGCTGCAAGTTGAATTCAAGATTGAAGAGATGACTCAACTGCGCCATTTGATCGATAAGATTCGCACTATGTTTGATCTTGATGCCGATACCAATAGCATTGAGCAGCATATTGAACACGTTGCGCCCGGGTTGGTTACGCTCTCTGGATTGCGCATTCCGGGGGTGTGGAACCCGTGGGAAGCGGGTGTGAGGGCAATACTGGGTCAGCAGGTGTCGGTCAAAGCGGCCATTGGTCAGCTCAATCTACTTGCCAAAACCGTCGTGACAGAAGTGAGTGGTTCAGATGGCCAATGCTATTTCCCTTCTGCAAAGCAAGTGGCTGAGATTGACTTAGATTTTCTGAGAATGCCTCAAAGCAGAAAGGAGACGCTAAAACGTTTTGCTCTGTATTCTCTTGATCACTCGGAGGCAGACCCTTCGGAGTGGTTATCGCTCAAAGGGATTGGCCCTTGGACTGTCGATTACGCTTTGCTGCGAGGTTTATCAAAGCCAGATAGATTTCTAGAGGGCGATCTTATTGTTAAAAAGGCGATGGCAGAGTTTCCAATGTTGGACGCAAAATCATTGTCACCTTGGGGAAGTTACGCCACCTTTCATTGCTGGGAATACGCATCATGAATAGATACAGTCATTACCAAAGCCCGCTAGGGCAACTTACGCTGCAAGCCAATGAGGAAGGGCTCCTTGGGCTGTGGTTGCCAGTTTACACCACGCAACCGGATGATTTAGGGGAAAAGGATGAGAGTTTTCCTATACTAAAAGAAACCGCTGTGCAATTAGATGAATATTTTGCGTCTGAGAGAACGGAGTTTCAATTGCCGCTTGCGCCACAAGGAACCGATTTTCAGCAGAAAGTTTGGCATGAGCTATGCAAGATTCCGTACGGTGAGTCATGGAGCTACAAAGAGCTCGCTGAGCGTTTAGGAAAACCAACGGCATCGAGAGCGGTTGGAATGGCAAATGGAAAGAACCCAATTTCAATCATCGTTCCATGTCACCGCGTCATTGGGAAAAATGGAAAGCTAACCGGTTACGCGGGTGGCCTAGATGCAAAGAAAACGCTATTGAAATTGGAAGGTATCATTATGTAAAGGAGGACATTATGGACAGAGGCGCTGGTGTTAAATGGATGTTATCGGCATTGGTCTTAGTCTCATTGTCGGGGTGTTTTCAAGAAAAACTGGAGGAGCTGGCCAATCATGAAACACTGTCCTTCGAAGGCCTGTACTCAAATCAATACAATCAAAATACCATTACTTTTTCGCGTGGAGTGATGAGTTACGATATGAAAAGTCAAATTATCACGCGTGATTACCGAGTTGAAGATGGCTATGTTTATGTCAAGTTAGCCAACAGTTCCAAAGAGAAACGAGAAGACCTTATCATGCGCATTCACGGCAAAGGTGAGCTACTAACATGCAGCACGTGTGCAAAATACAGCATGGTGAACATCTGGGTGAAAGAAAATTTTGTTGCCCCAGAGCAGCCAATGATAACCAGTAATCAGTAGTTAGTGATCA